>JAYTXT010000260.1:0-2274 GCA_043742765.1 Gammaproteobacteria bacterium
CTACGAATTCGCGATCGAAGGCCTGACGTTGCGCGGCGACGCCGTGGCACAGGCCTGGGTCACCATCGGCATCGCTCACTAGCGCTGCGCGCTAGTTCAGGACGGCCCGCGGTGGCTGACTGAGCGCCGGGCGCACCGCCAGCCAACCGCTGCACGCCACGATCAACATCGTGCCCAGCACACCCATGGCCCAGACCATCCCGTCGAAGCGGTAATGCAGATCGAGCTGCCGCGCCAGCAGCCAGCCGCCGAGCGCCGCGCCGCTCGCGGCAAGCAACCCCGCCAGCAACCCGAGCACCGCGAATTCCGCGAGCGCGCTACGGGTGAGCATGCCACGCCCCGCACCCAGCACCCGCAGGATTGCCGTTTCATAGCGCCGTTCATCGCGGCTCGCCTGCACCGCGGCAAGCAGCACCGTCAGCCCCGCCAGCAGCGTGAATACGAAGACGCTCTGCACGGCGGTGACCGCCTTGTCGATCACGGAGCGCACCTGCGCGAGCAGGTCGCCGATGTTGAAGATCGACACGCTGGGAAAACGGCGCACCAATTCGGTCAGCGCACCGGCACTGCGCGGCTCGTACGCCGCACTGGTCATGTAGCTGCCGGCCGCGCCCTCGAGCAGCCCGGGCGGAAACATGAGGAAGAAGTTCGGCCGGAAGCTGTCCCACTTCACCTTGCGGAAGCTCGCGACCGTGACCTCGAAACGCTCACCTGCCATGTCGAAGGCGAGCCGGTCGCCGAGTTTCAAGTCGAGTGATTCCTGAAATTCGCTCGCCACTGACACCAGCGGCTGACCCGTGTCATGGGGCGCCCACCAGCGTCCGGCGATGATCTGATTATCATCGCCCAGCTCGGCTGACCAGGTGAAATTCTGCTCGCGCTCGGCCATGCCGCCGCGCATGGGGCCAAGTCCGATCGTCACGCCGTTGATCGCCAGGAGCCGCCCGCGCACCATCGGCAGGAGTCGCTCGAGCTTCGCGCCCGCAGCGCCGAGCGCAGCGCGAAAGTCATCGCGCTGCGTGGTGGGAATATTCACGAAGAAATAATTCGGTGCGCCACTCGGCAGGCTGGTGCGCCAATCGTTCAGCAGATCGCGCCGCAGGATAGACAGCACCAGCAACAGCATCACGCCCAGCCCGAAGGCGACGATCTGCGCCACGCTCGCACCCTGCCGCCGTGACAGGTTGGCGAGACCGTGCCGCAACGCCAGGTTCGCGCTCCGCCGCGTACGGCCCGCCAGCGACACCAGTAGCCATCCGCACAGGGCCAGTACCGCGATGGCCGCCGCAAGCGCCGCGGAAAACCACAGGCTCAACTGCCATTGGCCAAGCGTTCCATATATTACCCCCACCACGGCCAGCGCAGCCGGCGCCAGCGCCAACCACAGCCGTGCCGGCGGCGGACCGATGTCCCGGCGCAGCACGCGCAGCGCCGGCACCCGGGTCAGCTGCAGGAGCGAGGGCAACGCGAACCCGGCCAGCATGGCCACAGCAACCGCGAGCCCGATGAATACCGGTGCCCAGCCCGCGGGCGGCAAGTCGGTGCGCAGGAGTCCCGCGAGTGCACGCAGCAGCCAGGCCTGCGTCACCCAGCCCACGAGCGAACCGGCGAGAGTGGCCGCTACGGCCAGGATCAGCAGCTGCAGAACGTTGACGCCCAGCACGAAACGCCGCTCGGCCCCGAGGGTTTTCAGCAGCGCCACCGCGTCGAGATGCCGCGCCACGTAGCTGCGCGCGCTCATCGCCACGGCCACCGCGCACAACAGGACCGCGACCAGGCCCGCGATCGAAAGGAACTGTCCGGCGCGGCGCGCCGCATCGCCGATCTGCGGACTGGCATCGGCCACGTTCGCGAACCGCTCACCGGGCCGCGCGCGTGGCGTGAACCAATCGTGGTAAGTACGCAGCGCGCCGGCATCCCCGGCCAACAGCAACGCGTACTCCATGCGGCTCGCCGGCTGCACGAGTTGGGTCGAGGCGAGATCTGCGTCGTTGAGCATCAGCGCCGGCGCGAATTCCACAAACGCGGAACCCTGGTCGGGTCGGCTGATGAGAATGCGGCTGACACGCAAGGTGAGCGCCCCGACGGTCAACATGCCACCGGGCTCTACGCCCAGCGCCGCGGCGAGGCGCGAATCCGGCCAGCATTCCCCGCGGGCGGGAATCGCGCGGGTCACGATGCCTGCGGCAAAAGGCTGCGTCGCGACCTTGAGCGCGCCCCGCAGCGGATAGCCCTCGCTCGCCGCGCGGATGTTGGCGAGCTGGCTGGCATCGC
>JAYTXT010000261.1:0-2849 GCA_043742765.1 Gammaproteobacteria bacterium
CGTGCTGATTCCGCCACCCGTGGAGCAGGCGACGGATGGCTAAACCCGACACAGCGAGCTGGTCGGACTTCGAGCGCGTTGGCCTGCGTGCCGGGACCATCCGCAAAGTCGAGGCATTCCCGAAAGCGCGCAAGCCGGCCTTCAAGCTCTGGGTCGACCTGGGACCACTGGGCGTTGTGACATCCAGTGCCCAGCTGACCGCCCTCTACATGGCGGAGTCGCTGGTGGGCAGACAGGTCATCTGTGCGACCGGCCTGGGATCGAAGAAAATAGCCGGCTTCAGCTCGGAGGTACTGACCACCGGGTTTCTGCGCCAGGATGGCGCGGTCGTGCTGGCCACGCTGGACCAGCCAGTCGCGGACGGCACGCCGCTGGCCTAGAAGGCGTGCCCTGCGTCCGTTGCGGTAGGGGATGGCGGTTCGACAGGGTCGATCCAGATCGGGTTGCTGTAGGCCTTGCGACCCTGCGCGTCCTCGACGACCAGCGCATACCAGGTGGCGTGCGCGGTGCGCAGCTCGAAAGCAACGTGACTGCGCGTTGGGCTGTCGTCGAAACACTTGCTGGCCGCGCTCATGCCGCCACCGATGAGTTCAGCCCGGTTAAGGCCGGCGACGGACTCCAGATCGAAGCTCAATGTAAATGCCTCTCCCGGCTTGACCTTCAACGTGTCGCCGAAATCGACGACCGGGTAGATCAGCGGACCGTAACTCACGTAGGCATGACCTGAGCGGAGCGCCGCGAGGTAGGCGGGCGCCGTCAGGGCGCCCTCGACGTGGGCGTAGGCGCGGATACGGCCCGAGAGTACGTTCCAGACGTCGTGCGTATCGGTGCCGGCGCTGAGGTAATAGCGGTGGCCAGCGTTCCAGAATTTCCACAGGCGATGGAACACCGCCGCGTCGGTGTCGGTTTCAGTGGCGTTGATTTCCACCAGCTCGAACGCGGGATTGAAGCCGCCCGGGGCAACGCTGGCGGCCAGGCTGGTAAAATAGCCGTAGGGAATCAGCGGGTGATTGACCTGCACGATGCTGGCGCCGAGCCGGCGCGCCTCGGCGAACAGCGCGTCGACACTCGCCGTGCTGGTGTCAATCGTCAGCGTTTTTTCCAGATTGATCGGATAGGCGTTGAAGTGGCCCCAGGACGGGGACAGCTCCACCCCGGGAATGAACGGCACCTGCCGACGCCGCGCGATCGCCTGCAGCGCGGGCAGATTCGCGAGCGAGTCGTGGTCGCTGACGAACAGCAGATCGAGGCCGGCCGCGAGTTGCGAGCGCGCGAGGTCGGCCGGTGGCGTGACCGCCTCCGCCTGATCGGCGTGGTGATGCAGGTCGGCGCCGTACCAGCCGCGTTTCGCGGGAACAAACAGCCGCGTCAGCGCCAGCTTCGCAATCTGCGTGCCGCCAGGCGTAACGCTGAGATCGAGGTAGCGTGCTGCGCTGGTAAAGCCGCCGCCGGAGGACACCGCCAGCGTGTAGCGGCCCGGCGCTATGGCAAGCTCCAATTCACCTCTGGGTTCGAGCTCGGTAAAAAAGACCTTCCGGCCCAGAAATTCGACCAGCGGTTGCTGCCCCCGGGTGATCGCGATCCGTGCATCCAGCGCCTGGCCGGTTGCGAAATCGGTCATCTCGAAGCGGACGCGGCCCGGGGCTTCCAGGTCGCGAAAATTGCGCGTCTGCGTCTGGTCAGCCTTGACCGACAGCGCAACTCTTTCGGTCTGACTGTGGTCCCGGGCGGTCGCGTACAGTTGGTAGTCGCCCACGGGCAGTGCAAGCTCGTAGGCACCCGCGGCGCCCAGCGCCCAGGCGTAGGGCTGCCCTGATTTCTCGATGACGATGACCGGCTGTGCAAGCTCCCGGCCGTTGCGCCCGGTCACGGTGCCGCGGACTCGCCCGGCGGCGAGGTGCTTGCGTTCAATTTCCGCGCTGACCACCGGGGCGAGGTCGCCGCGCGCTCCGACCTGCAACCAGCCTTCGAAGCTCCGGCTCTCGCCCGGCGCCAGGGTGTGCAGTTGATAGAGGTCGCGCGAACCGTGGGCAATGTGCGTGAAATAGGGGGCATGCAGCGCGATGGTCCACTGTTCATCGTAGGCGACAGTACGATCGGCGAGCGCCGCGTCCGCCGCGCCCGCTTCGAGCCCGTTCAGCCCCGGCACACGAAAGCGGAAGCCGCTATTGGGCCAGAGCGTCAAGCCCGAGAGCAGGTCCTTCAGCACGGCGTCGCCACCGTTGGACATCGTGGTGTTGATCTCAATGTGGTCGGACCCGGCGCGCAGCGTGTAGACGGTCGTAATCGTGACCGCTCCCCAGTCTCGTACGGTGCGGACCACGGCTTGTTCGGGGCCGCGCTCGACCACGTCGATCTTCTGATAGGTGTTGGGCCAGGCCGACCAGTCGTTGGGGATGAAATCGGCGAATACGACACGGTCGTGACCGACCCGGCCGTCGCTCATCGGCGCCAGATCGATGATGGCGCCGCGCGGCACCCCATAGGGCACGGGCGATTGCACGGCAAGCGCGAACGCGAGTTTCTCGTTGCTGACCGTGATGTCGCGCTCTGCCCGGGCATCGCCGGCAATGATCGCGGTCGGGCCCACGACGACCGACACGGCCGCGCTAACCGGCAGGGCACACCCGGCGCCAAGTGCCAGCAGTGCCAGCAGCGCCAGCAGGCTGGCCACTTGTCCTCGCTGTCGATGGTTCGGCATCGGCCCAGCATGCGGCAGCGTGCCCGGTAATTCCAGCGAGATCAGCCATGCTATTGACTGTCTCATAACTAATGCAAGTATCGAGGCAAAAAAGGGGGCAGATCAGATTGGCTGACACAGCCGCGCAAGACGCGTTGGGAGGCGCGAG
>JAYTXT010000262.1:0-13070 GCA_043742765.1 Gammaproteobacteria bacterium
GTGTAGACGATCTTGAGATTGCGCAGCACGCTGAAAGTGGTACTGCTGGCGCCGAAGTCTGCCACCGCGATGGTGCGATCGATGCCGCCGTCGGGCATCTGGTGCGTCATGAGCTTGCAGGCATTTTCGAGCGCGAAGGCTTCGACATCGACGATGCGGGCATTGAGGCCCGCGGCGGCCACCGCGGCGCGGCGCTGCTCGACGTTGTCGGTGCGCGAGGCGACCAGCAGCACGTCGACGGAATCATTGTCCTTTTCCGAAGGCCCGAGCACTTCGAAGTCGTAGCTGACTTCGTCCATCGGGAAGGGGATGTACTGGTCGGCCTGCATTTCGACCTGCGCCTCGAGGTCGGCGTCGCGCAGGCCCTTTGGCATCTGGATCACCTTGGTGATCGCCGCGTCGCCGCTGATGGCGATCGCGACCTCGGTACTGGCCGCGCCCGAGCGCTTGACCGCGCGGCGGATCGCCTCGCCGACCGCCTGCGGGTCGACAAGCGTCTTTTCGTTCATGGAATTAGCCGGTGTCGGCTCGGCCGCGTACGATTCGACGCGGTAGTGGCCACCGGAATTGACCAACTCGATCAGCTTGATCGAGGAGGTTGTTATATCCAACCCCAGCAGCTGGCGGTTCTTACGCGAGAACAGGAACACTTTTTCCCTTCCTTATCAGTAAGATACACGCCACAATGGCGGAATCGCGAGAATGTACGGACAAATATATATCAGCCATCGGTTAAATTGAACGTGAGTCGTCTCACGAATTTGGTCCTTGCATGCCTGCGACGGTCTAATTACGTCCCCGTGGTCATAAAGCGTCGGTCGGCGTCCTATGTCACAGCCCCGCACTTCACCATGGCATGCCTCTAGAACGCAACAAACGGAGTCTCAATAGGTGAAGTCGCGCACGCTGCGTGTGTTGGTGGGTGCCAGTGCCGTGGGTGTGGTATTGGTGCTGGGCATCATTTACGCCTTCCTCTGCGCCTATGTGTACCTGACACCCTCGCTTCCCAGTTCCGAGGGCATGCGCACCCTGCCACTCCAGGTACCACTGCGGGTCTATACAAGGAGCGGCGCGCTGATCAGCCAGATCGGCGAGCAGCGACGCGTGCCGGTCACCTACGAGGAGATCCCGGAACTGGTGCGTGACGCATTCCTGGCCGCCGAGGACGACCGCTTCTTCCAGCACGGCGGCATCGATTATTTCAGCATGCTGCGTTCAATCTACGTGGACCTGACCACCGGCGACTACTCGCAGGGCGCCAGCACCATTACCATGCAGACCGCGCGCAACATGTTCCTGACGCGGGACAAGAACGTCACCCGCAAGCTCCAGGAGATCTTCCTGACGCTGCGCATGGAGCGCAGTTTTACCAAACAGCAGATCCTCGAGACCTATCTCAACGTGATCTTCTTCGGCCAGCGTGCCTACGGCGTCGCCGCCGCGGCCGAGGTCTACTTCGGCAAGCCCCTCAGCCAGCTCTCGGTCGCCGAAGCCGCCATGCTCGGGGGACTGCCGCAGGCGCCCTCGCGCTACAACCCGGTCACCAGCCCGCAGCGCGCCGCCGAACGGCGCCGTTACGTGCTGCTGCGCATGCAGGCGCTGCATTACATCGACGCTGACACCGCGCAGCGCTCGATGAACGAGGAAATCAAGGCCCGCGAGTTTGCGCCACGCTTCGATGTCGAAGCCCCGTACGTCGCCGAGATCGCCCGCCAGATCGTGGTCGCGCGCTTCGGCGAGGCGGCCGTCAACGCGGGTTACCGTGCTATCACCACCATCGACGGCCGGCTCCAGACCGTGGCCAACCGCGCGCTGCGGCTCGGTCTCATCGACTACGACCGCCGGCACGGCTATCGCGGCGTGATCCGCCGGCTCCAGATCGACGCCGGCGCCGAGCCGCGCGAATTCGAGACGCTCCTGGCCGACCTGCCGCCGGTGGGCAATCTGCAGGCCGCGGTGGTCGTCTCGGTTGCGCCGGCGGCCGCACGGGTCTACGTGCGTGGCACCGGTTTCGCCCAGATCGACTGGGGCGGCATGTCCTGGGCGCGTGGCGGCGCCGCGACCGGCAAGGCGGATGCCCTGCTGCACCGGGGCGAGGTCATCTACGTGGTAAGCGACAACCATGGCAACGCACAGCTCGGCCAGGTGCCGGCGGTGCAAGGTGCGCTGGTCGCACTCGACCCGCATGACGGCGCGGTCGTGGCGCTGGTCGGCGGCTTTGACTATTTCAGCAACGCCTGGAATCACGTCACCCAGGCGCGGCGCCAGCCGGGTTCGGGCTTCAAGCCGTTCCTGTATTCGTGCGCGCTGGAGAATGGCTTCACGCCCGCAAGCATCATAATGGATGCACCCGTGGTCATGGCGGACGGCAGCGTCGAGCAGGTCTGGCGCCCGGAGAACGACGGCGGCAAGTTCAGCGGGCCGACCCGGCTCCGCGAAGCGCTGGTGCATTCGCGCAATCTGGTATCGATCCGCCTGCTGCGCGCCGTCGGCACGGACGCGGTGATCGACTACGCCTCGCGTTTTGGCTTTGATCGCTCGAGCATGCCCAATAACCTCACACTGGCGCTCGGCACCCTGCCGGCGACCCCGCTCGAAGTCGCCACCGGCTACGCCACCTTTGCCAACGGCGGCTACAAAGTCGACCCCTATTTCATCGAACGCATCGAAAATGGCCTGGGCGAGACCGTCTGGCGCGCAGCGCCGCGCGAAGTCTGCGATACCTGCGCCGACGACGGCACCGTGCCGGCGGCCACCGCAGCAACGGTTGCAGCGGACCCAATTGCCGTGGCGTCGATCCCCGGCATCGCGCCGCTGATGCCGACCATCGTACCGGTCCGCAGCAGCAACCAGCTCACGCTGGCACCGCCGCTCGCGGAACAGTTGCCACCGTTGAACGGGGCCGCGCGCCGCGCACCGCGCGTCATCAATGCCGCCAACGCCTGGCTGATGGACGACATCATGGGCGATGTGATCAGGCGCGGCACCGGCGTGCGGGCCAGGGTACTCGGGCGCGAGGACATCAGCGGCAAGACCGGCACCACCAATGAATCGCATGACGCCTGGTTCAACGGTTTCAACCCCAACCTCGAAGCCACCGTCTGGGTCGGGTTCGACCAGGAGCAGTCGCTGGGCGAAGGCGAGGAAGGCAGCAGTGTCGCGGTGCCCGTGTGGGTGCGGCTGATGCGCGAGGCCTTAATTGGCCTGCCGGACGTGCCGCGGCCGATCCCTGCGGGGCTGGTAACCGCGCGCGTCAACGCGCAGACCGGCCTGGTCACGCCAGCCGATGACGCCGCGGCGCTGAGCGAGTATTTCCTCGCCACCAGGCCCCCGGCAGGCGCCGCCGCCGCCGGCACCCCTGCCAACACCGGCTCCGAGCCGCTCTTCTAGGACCTGCGAACGAGCATGCCGCGCCGCAATTCACCGCGCAGCGAGAACCTGCGCCGGGCCATCGCGCAGGAAGCGGCGCGCGTCATGGCTGAGCACGGTATCCAGGATTTTCGCGCCGCGAAACGCAAGGCGGCCGAACGTTTCGTCGTAACCGAAGCGGGTGCGCTGCCCAGCAATGCCGAGATCGAGACTGCGTTGGTGGAGTACCAGCGCTTGTTCGCCGCCGACACCCATGGCAACTCGCTGCGCTCGCAGCGCCGCGCGGCACTGCAGGCCATGCGCGCGTTCGCGGCTTTCTCACCGCGACTGGTTGGCCCGGTGCTGGCCGGTACCGCCACGGCGCACAGCGACGTGCATCTGCACCTGTTTGCGGATAGCCCCGAAGCCATCGCGCTCAGTCTCCTGGACCGCGGTGTCGGCCACGAGGTCGGCGAGCACCGGCTGCGTGTCGACGCCGAGCGCTTCCAGGTCTTTCCATCGGTGCAGTTTGAACTCGACGCGCACACGATTGACGCCACGGTGTTCGCGGTGGACGGGATCCGCCAGGCGCCCATCAGCCCCGTGGACGGCCGGCCAATGCGCCGTGCGGACCTGGAGGAGCTCGAGGCGCTGTTGGGGCCCAGCGGCGCCTAAGAGCGCTTGTCAGCGCTTATCGACACGTTGGCCGAGCTCGCTGTAGTCGCGCTGCGCGGCGCCCGTGTAGAGCTGGCGGGGGCGGCCGATGCGCATCGCCGGGTCGCCGACCATTTCCATCCAGTGGGCCACCCAACCGACGGTGCGCGCGATCGCAAACATTACCGTGTACATCGAGCGCGGAATTCCGAGCGCGCTGTAAATGACCCCGGAATAGAAATCGACGTTCGGATAGAGCTTGCGTGAGACGAAGTACTCGTCTTTAAGGGCAATTTCCTCGAGCCGGAGCGCCAGTTCGAACAGCGGGTTGTCGGTGCGGCCGAGCTTGGCGAGCACGCGGTGGCAGGCCTCGCGGATGATCTTGGCGCGCGGATCGAAATTCTTGTAGACACGGTGGCCGAAGCCCATGAGCTTGAAATGGCTGCTCTTGTCCTTGGCCATGTCCAGATATTTCGGAATCTGCTCGGCGCTGCCGATCTGCTCGAGCATCTGCAGCACGGCTTCGTTGGCGCCCCCGTGGGCAGGCCCCCACAGCGCCGAGACGCCGGCGGAAATCGCCGCGTAAGGGTTCGCCCCCGTGCTGCCGGCGAGCCGTACGGTCGAAGTGCTGGCGTTCTGCTCGTGATCGGCGTGCAGGATGAACAGCAGATCCAGCGCCTGCGCCGCGACCGGATCGACCTGGTAGGGCTCGCAGGGCACGGCGAAGAACATGTTGAGCAGGTTGGCGCAGTAGGCCAGATCATTGCGCGGATAGACGAAGGGTTGGCCGAGCGCGTGCTTGTGCGCGGCGGCGGCGATGGTCGGGAGCTTGGCGACGATGCGGTGCGAGAAGATCTCGCGATGGCGCGGATTGTTGATATCCATCGAGTCGTAGTAAAACGCCGACATCGAAGCGACCACCGCCGACACCATCGCCATCGGGTGGGCGTTGTGGTGAAAACCGTTGGTGAAGCGCAGCAGCGATTCGTTGATCATCGTGTGGCGCGTGATGCTGGTGCGATAGTCCGTCAGCTGCTTGGCGTTGGGTAATTCGCCATAGATCAGCAGGTAGGCGACCTCCATGAACGAGCTGCGCGTTGCGAGCTGTTCCACCGGATACCCACGATACAGCAGCACGCCGGCGTCGCCGTCGATATAGGTGATCTTGCTCTCGCAGCTGGCGGTAACGCTGAAGGCCGGGTCGAAGGTGAAGACCCCCTGGTCCTTGGAAATACCGCTGATGTCGAGGCAATCGGGCCCGATGGTGCCGGCGCGGATCGGCAGTTGCGACTTGACGCCCGTGACCGGATTGAGCAGATCAAAAGCTGGTTTTTCCATCGCGCCGCTGCCTGAAGATTGCCGTTGAGACAGACGCCGCGCAACGCGGCGCATCAAATCGCAGCGTTACATGTGCGCTTCATGGAATCAAGGTATCGGTCACGATTGCCGCGACTTGAGCGCGGCAATTCCTGGCAGCGGCCAGCGTGTGGGCAGCAGACTTCGATCAGCGCGGAGCGACGGCGGCGGCGGCGTACTTCTTGCGGAACTTGTCGACGCGGCCAGCGGTGTCGACCATTTTCTGCTTGCCGGTATAGAAAGGATGGCAGTTCGAGCAGACGTCGACCTGCAGATCCTTGCCCATCGTGGAACGCGTCTTGAACGTGTTGCCGCAGCTGCAGCTCACGGTGATCTCGTTGTAGTCAGGATGTGTAGCCGCTTTCATGGCAGTGGCCGCTGGAGATAAAAAGGGCGCGCAGTCTAGCCCTGGCGGGCCTTGCGGACAAGTGGCGGCCCCCCGGGGCCCTAAGAGCGGCTGATTTATCCACAGAATCTGGGGATAACTCTGTGCGTAACATCGCCCCGCCCCGGCAGAATACTCGTCATTTCTGCATTTCTTTCGCTTTGGACAGAAAATGACCAGAACATTACACCCTATATAATCAATGTGTTAGCAGCTTCAAATACCATTGGGCCTGCACTGCAGCGTGTAATTGGCTAATTTATGGTTGGGTGCCTGGTCAGCTGTGTATAAGAGTCAGAGTCACTGCGGGGGTTGAGCTAAACCACGGGCCGCGTTGGCAAAAATTCGGCGATCGCATCGTTGAGGAAGCGACGCCCGAAATCGCTGGCCCGCCAGCGCAAAGCCCCATCCGGAGCCGTTTCCAGCAAACCACGCCCGCGAAGCCGCTGCACCGGCCCGGCCACCACGCTCCAGGCGAGCCCGGTGCGCGATTCGAACAGCGTTTGCTCGAAGCCGCCGACCAGGCGCAGCGCATTCATCATGAATTCGAACGGCCGCTCCGCGGGGGCCACGGCGGTGGCGACCGGCGCACCGTTGCAGCCCCGCGCCAGGTAGCGCCGCGGTTCGCGCTCGCGCACGGTGCGCGTGATTTCGCCGCTCGCCGCCTGTGTGAGTTTGCCGTGCGCACCGGCGCCCACACCGAGGTAGTCGCCGAAATTCCAGTAGTTGAGATTGTGCGCACATTGGGCGCCACTGCGCGCGTACGCCGAGATCTCGTACTGCACGTAGCCGGCCGCGGCCAGCTCGGCCTGGCAGGAACACTGCATCTGGTAACTCAGTTCATCGTCCGGGAGTCCGGCGGGCGGGCGGCCACCAAACACGGTGCCCGGCTCCATCGTCAGCTGATAGTGCGAGATATGCGCCGGAGCGAGCGCGACCGCCGCGCGCACGTCGGCCAGCGCGCCGGCGAGATCCTGGCCCGGCAGCGCGTACATCAGGTCGAGATTGAAATTGCTCAAACCCGCGGCGTACAACTCGGCCACTGCCAGGTGCGTATCCTGCGTCGTGTGGATGCGCCCGAGACGCTCGAGCATCGGCGGCGCGAAGCTCTGCGCGCCGAGCGAGACGCGGTTGATGCCGGCGGCGCGATAATCGGCGAAGCGGCCGCGCTCGATCGTGCCGGGATTGGCCTCGAGCGTGATCTCCGCGTCAGGCGCAATGGACAGACGCGTGCGCAAGTCGCTGAAGAACCGGCCGAGCGCCTCCGGCGCGAACAGGCTCGGCGTGCCGCCGCCCAGGAACAGGCTGACGATGGTGCGCGCGCCGGTCGGCGGCAGCTGCGCGTCGAGATCGGCAAGGAGCGCGTCGAGATAGGCCTGCTGCGGCAGTTGGTCGTGGAGCGTATGGGAATTAAAATCGCAGTACGGGCACTTGCGCACGCACCAGGGAAAGTGCAGGTACAGCGCCAGCGGCGGCGTGCTTAAGCCCATGAGCCCAGGCGCGCGATCAGGTCGCGGAGCGCCGCGCCGCGGTGGCTGAGCGCGTTCTTGCGCGCCGCACTGAGTTCGGCGGCCGTACAGTTGAGGCCGGCGGGAATGAAATAGGGGTCGTAGCCGAAGCCGCCGCCACCGATCGGTTCGAAGCCGATGCGCCCCTCCCAGCTGCCCTGCGCCAGGATCGGGTGCGTGTCGGTCGCGCTGCGCATCAGCGCCAGCACGCAGCGGTAACGCGCCGTGCGCTGCGCGGCGGAGACCTCGGCGAGTTCGGCAAGCAGCCGGGCATTGTTCGCCTCGTCACTCGCGCCGGGTCCGGCGAGGCGCGCCGACCAGACGCCGGGTCGCCCGCCGAGCGCGTCGACTTCGAGGCCCGAGTCGTCCGCGAGCGCCGGCAATCCGGAGGCGGCCGCAGCATGGCGTGCCTTGAGCAGCGCGTTGTCCTCGAAGCTGTTGCCCGTCTCCTCGATGCTGGGGATGCCCAGGTCCGACTGCAGCACCAGCTCGAAACCGCGCGGCGCCAACAGCGTCGCGAACTCGCGCTGCTTGCCCGGATTGGCGGTGGCCAGTACGACTCGCACGGCTGCGCTGCGCAGCCTATTCCGCCAGCGCCTGGGTCTGGAGCGAACACAGCTCGCCGATACCGGTGACGGCGAGGTTGAGGAGCACGTCGAGTTCGTGGCGCCGGAAGGCGTGACCCTCTGCCGTGCCCTGCACCTCGATGAAGCCGCCGCCGTTGTTCATGACGACGTTCATGTCGGTCTCGGCCTCGGAGTCCTCGCCATAGTCGAGGTCAAGCACCGGCGCGCCGCCGACGATGCCGACCGACACCGCCGCGACCTGGCCATGCAGGGGACTCGCGCTGAGGCCGCGCCGGGCGCGCAGCGCCTCGATGGCGTCGGCGAGCGCGACGTAGCCGCCGGTGATGGCGGCAGTGCGCGTACCGCCGTCGGCCTGCAGCACGTCGCAGTCGAGTGTGATGGTGCGCTCGCCCAGCGCGCGCAGGTCGACCACGGCGCGAAGTGAGCGGCCGATGAGCCGCTGGATTTCCTGGGTGCGGCCGGTCTGCTTGCCGCGCGCCGCCTCGCGCGCCGAACGTGTATGCGTGGCGCGCGGCAGCATGCCGTATTCGGCCGTCACCCAGCCCTGCCCCTTGCCGCGCAGGAACCCGGGCACTCCGTCCTCGACCGTGGCGGTGCACAGCACGCGGGTGTCGCCGAATTCGACCAGCACCGAGCCCTCGGCGTGGCGGGTGAAATGGCGCGTAAAACGTACGGCGCGCAGGGCGTCGGCCGCGCGATCGTTGCGACGGGAAGGCATGGTGTTACTCCAGGTAACGCAGGGCGACGGCGGAAGTGTTATCGCACGAAGCGCCGCCGGCGGCGACGGCCTGTGCCCCGAGCGCGGCGAGGGTTTCCTTAATCGGCTGCTCGGGCCGCGCGAATGCCGCGGCCACCTCCGCGTCACTGAGTTCGGCCCACAGACCGTCGGTGCAGACCAGCAGCACGTCGCCGGCTTCGAGCGCATGGCGCCGGCTGATATCCATCTCCGGCAGCAGCAACTCGCCGCCCAGGCAGGACTCGACGAAATTACGCATCGGGTGTCCCTGCGCCTGGTGCGCGGCAATAACGCCCTCGCGCACCAGGAGTTCCACGTGGCTGTGATCGCGCGTGCGCGCCACGACCTGCCCGCGGCGCAGATGGTAGGCGCGGCTGTCGCCGACGTGCCCCCAGTAGGCCGATCCGCACTGCACCAGGCACAGCGCGATGGTGGCGCGCGGCCGGTTTTCGAGCGCGATCTCAGTGCCGATGTTGACGATCTGCTGGTGCGCGGCTCCCATGGCCAGGTGCAGGAAGCCCAACGGATCAAGCAGTGGTTGGGTCATGGCGCGGAACCGCTGGCTGGTGACCTGCAGCGCAATCTCGGCCGCCCGCTCGCCCTCGGCGTGGCCGCCCATGCCGTCGCAGGCGATCAGCAGTGCGGCTTCGCCGCCGACTACGGCGCCGACACGATCCTGGTTGCTGTCGCGCGCGCCCAGCAGACTGAGTTCAGCGTGTTCAACGCGCAAGCGGGCTCCAAATCAATGAGTTAAACTGGCGGCGCTTTATAACATTCCGCGTCGCTCTAAGTAAGCGCCGCAGCTACGATTTCCGTTATTCACAGCGGCGGGAACCCATGATCGCGAGCATGACCGGCTTTGCCCGGCTGGAGCGCAGCGGCGCCTTCGGCACCCTGGTGTGCGAGATTCGCAGCGTCAATCACCGCTTTCTCGACGCCACCGTACGGCTCCCGGACAGCTGCCGCGCGCTCGAATCTGACCTCCGCCAGACGCTGGCCGGCGAGCTGCGGCGCGGCAAGGTCGATTGCATTATCCAGCACCGCGCCCCGACCGCCGGCACGCTGCAGGTGGACGAGGCCGCGCTGGCGCCGCTCCTGGCTCGCAGCAAGCAGCTCGCCAAGCTGCTCCCGGAACAGGGTCGCGTCAACGTGCTCGAACTGCTCCGCTGGCCCGGCGTGTTGCGCGAAGAGCAGCCCGACCCCGAAGCGCTGTCCGCGGCCGTACGCGCCTTGTTTGACGAAGCGGTCGCCCAGCTGGGCGCCGCGCGCCACCGCGAGGGCCAGCGGCTGGCAGAGTTGATCACGCAACGATGCGATGCGCTGGTGGCCCTGATCGCGCAGGTGCGCGCCCGACTGCCCGAAGTGCTGGCCCGCGTGCGCTCGCGACTCGAGGAACGGCTCGCCGAGCTCGGCGGCCAGCTCAACCAGGAGCGCATCGAGCAGGAGATCGTCCTGCTGCTGCACCGGCTCGACGTTGCCGAAGAACTCGATCGGCTGACGGGCCACATCGAAGAAGCGCGCCGCACGCTCGTTGCGCCCGAGGCCGCGGGCCGGCGGCTCGATTTCCTGCTGCAGGAATTCAACCGCGAGGCGAATACGCTGTCGTCGAAGTCGCAGGATCTGGAGACCACGCGCATCGCCGTCGAGATGAAAGTCGCGATCGAGCAGATGCGCGAGCAGGTGCAGAACATCGAATAGATGCCAGGCCCGTTCGTCGCGAGCATCTCATGGACGCATTGATTCTTGGCGCTTCGCCCAACTCGCTCAGCGCCGCACGGTCGCTTGGGCGGGCGGGCCTGCGGGTCGTCATCGCCGAGACCGCCGCTGATGAAGCGCTCGAGCGCAGCCGGTACGTACAGCGCTTCGAACAGCTCGCGGCGGGCGACGACGCGGCGCTGACGCAGCGGCTGGTGGATCTGGCGCGGTCGCATCAGCAGCCGTTTCTGCTCGCCACGGGCGACCGATTCGCATTGCTGGTCGCCAGGCACCAGGAATTGCTGCAGCAAAGTTACTGTTTTGTCTGCCCCAGCCACGCGGCACTCGAGGCAATTGTCGACAAGGGCAAACTCTACGAGACCGCTCGACGCAATGGCATCGCGCATCCGCGCTTCCACGTCGTGCGGGAACACAGCGACATCGCCATGGCGGTCGCCATGGTTCCCACGCCCTGCTATGTCAAGCCCGCGCTCGCACATCGCTGGCGCCAGGCTCAGCAAAAGTTCACCAAGCTCGATCGGGCCGACACCGAGGTGGATCTGCGCCGGATCCTCGCGCATTTCCTCGAGCAGGGCTTCGTCGCCTTGCCACAGGAAATCATCCCGGGGAGCGACAGCGAAGTGTTCTCCGTCTCAACGTACATCGACCACGCCGGTCGCTGCATTGGCTGGCGGACAAAACGCAAGCTGCGGCAGTGGCCGTTGAATGCAGGGGACGGCTGTCTGCAGGAGATTTGTCACCGCCCCGAGGTTGCCGAACTCGGCCTCCGGCTGCTCGAGGTCACCGGGCACCGCGGCCCGGCAACCGTCGAGTTCCGGCGTGACGAGCGTACCGGGCAGTTCGTACTGATGGAAATCAACGCGCGCACCATCCTTGGCCAGGAAATGATTACGCGCTCGGGCCTGGATGTTCCGCTGCTGGCATACCACGACGCCAAGGGGCTGCCGCTGCCCGCACCCGGGCCGGCAGTGCCGATACGCTGGCTGCACTTCGGCGCGGACTTTCTCGCCTTCAGGCAGCTGCGGCGCCGTGGACTGCTCACGACCTGGCAGTGGCTGGAATCACTGGTCGTCTGCCGCGCCTTTGCCTACCTGGCAATCGATGATCTGCGTCCGTTGCTGGTCAGGCTGAGAATCTGGGTGGTCCGGCAGGCGAAGCGGCTGAACTGGCCCTGACGCCTGGCGCTATCATTGAGGCCGGGCGCACAGGGTCAACCAGACAACGGAGCGGGAGCATGAATAAAATGTACTTGCGCGGCGGCGTCGCGCTATGGATCGCGGCGGTCACTGTGCTGGGCGCTGGCGCTGCGGAGGCGGCGGCGGCTTTGCGTCCGCTGGGCACCGACGATTTCTACCTGATGCAAAGCGTCAGCGATGCGCAGCTTTCCCCGGACGGCCAGTGGGTGGCCTACCTCGTGACCGCAAATGATCGCGATGCCGACGAGGCGCGCAGCGCGGTCTGGATGGTCAGCTGGGACGGTACGCAGCAAGTGCGGCTGACGGCGCCGGCGAACAGCATCAGCGCGCCGCGGTGGAGCCCGGATGGCCGCTACCTGGCCTATGTGGCGAAGCCGGCGGATTCCGAGCACAGCCAGATCATGTTGCTTGATCGCCGTGGCGGCGAGCCGCGTGCGCTCACCGAGACCGCGGACGACATCGGCAGCTACGCCTGGTCGCCCGATGGGCAGCGCATCGTGCTGGTCATGCAAGCCAGTGGCGAGCCGGCGGCCGCAGCGAAGAGCGCGGAATCGGCCAAGAAACAGCCGAAGCCGATCGTCATCGATGCGATGCATTTCAAGGAAGACGTGTCGGGGTATCTGGGCAGCGGACATGAGCAGCATCTCTACCTGCTGGAGGTAGCGACCGCGGCGATCACGGCGCTCGCGGCCGATGCGGGTTTCAATGACGACGACCCGGTCTGGTCCCCCGACGGCCGGCGCCTTGCCTTCGTGCGTGCGCGCGACAAGGGCAAGGATACCGATGGCACCGTGGAAATCAGCGTCATCGATGCCAGGTCGGGCGCCGCACCGCGCCAGCTCGCGCGGCCGTACGCGCCCAATGTGCAGCATTTGGCCTGGAGCCCGGACGGCCAGCGGGTGGCATTTCTCCAAGGCCTGGAGCCAAAGTACTACGGCTACATGCAGGACCAACTGGTGGTGGTTCCTGCCTCCGGCGGCGTGCCGCGCGTACTTACGGCGCAGCTGGACCGGGCAGTCGCGTCCTACGAATTCAGCGCCGATGGCGCGGCGGTTACGCTGCTGGTCGAAGACGACGGCTCGACCTATCCCGCGCGCCTGAACCTGGCAGGCAACGACACCAAGAGACTGGTAGCCAGCCCGATCGTCGTGGCGGCCGTTTCAGGCACGGGCGCGCGCGTGGCGATGGTCGCATCCACCGACACCATGGCTTCGGAAGTCTACGCGCTGGAGAGCGCCGGCCCGCGCCGGCTCACCACGCATGGCGAGGCGCTGCTCGGCACCGTCCAGCTCGGTGCCGTGGAAGACAT
This sequence comes from Gammaproteobacteria bacterium, assembly GCA_043742765.1. Taxonomy (GTDB): domain Bacteria; phylum Pseudomonadota; class Gammaproteobacteria; order Steroidobacterales; family Steroidobacteraceae; genus FEN-1191. The sequence goes on from JAYTXT010000262.1 coordinate 12,796, forward strand.
CCGCTTCAAGAGCCGCGACGGCACCGAAGTGCATGGCATGCTGGTGAAGCCGCCCGGGTACGTGGCCGGCCGGAAGTATCCGACGATCCTGTGGATACACGGCGGCCCCAATGGCCAGGACGACCACTCGGCGGACTTTGACAGCTACCAGTTCCGGCGTCAGTTGCTGGCGGCCCAGGGCTACCTCATGGTGGGCGTCAACTACCGCGGCAGCAGCGGCCGCGGCGCAGCCTTTGCCAGAGCCATCTTCGCGGACTGGGGACATAAGGAAGTCG
>JAYTXT010000263.1:0-4088 GCA_043742765.1 Gammaproteobacteria bacterium
CCAACACCTGGCTCGGCGCCACGCGGCTCCAGGTCGCGGCCTGTTGCCTCGGGCGCGCCGAGCGGGCGCTCGACCTGGCCAAGCAGTGGGCCGTGGATCGCGTGCAGTTCGGTCAGTCGATCGGCAAGTTCCAGGGCGTCAGCTTCAAACTCGCTGATATGGCCGTGGAATTGCGCGCGGCCGAACTCATGGTGCTCGAGGCCGCATGGAAGAACGATCAGGGCATCGCCACCGATTCCGACTTTGCCGCGGCCAAGCTCAAGGCGACGGAGATGCTGGCGATGGTCGCCGACGAGGCGCTGCAGATCCATGGTGGCATGGGGCTGATGTCCGACCTGCCGCTCGAACGCATCTGGCGCGATGCCCGGATCGACCGCATCTGGGACGGCACCAGCGAGATTCAGCGCCACATCATCTCACGGGCCTTGCTGCGGCCCCTGGGCGGTTAGCGCCAGGCTGCGCTAGCGACCCGTCCAGCGCGGCGCGCGCTTTTCGGAGAAGGCACGGGTGCCTTCCTTGAGGTCTTCGGAACGCGCGACCTGCTGCACCAGGTCGAGCGAGTCATACAGCCGGAATGCCTCGTTCTCGCTGACCATCTCGCTGTGGCGGAGCAGCTGCTTGATGGCCGGGAACAGCAGGGGTGGTCCAGCGGCCAGTTGCTGCGCGATTTCGCGCGCTTTCGCCAGCGCCGTGCCCTTGGGCACGATGTGGTTCACGAGGCCCCAGTGTTTGGCCTCGGCCACGTCCATCCAGCGGCCGGTCATGAGGAACTCCACCGCCACGTGATAGGGAATGCGCCGGCGCAACTTGATGGTGCCGGCGTCGGCCAGCACCGCGACGTTGATTTCCGGGAGCGCGAACGTGGCGTGCTCCTCGGCGACGATGATGTCGGCTCCAAGCATGAGTTCGAAGCCGCCGCCGCAGGCGATGCCATTGACGGCGGCGATGACCGGCTTGTTCAGATTGCGTGGATGGTTCAGGCCGGCGAATCCGCCTTCACCCCAATCGGAATCGGTGGCCTCACCGCCAGCAGCGGCTTTCAGGTCCCAGCCCGCTGAAAAGAACTTCTCGCCGCTGCCCGTCACGATGGCGACCCGCAGCTCCGGGTCGTCACGCAAGGTCTTGAAGGTTTCGTTGAGCGCGCGGCTGGCTGCCAGGTCGATGGCGTTTGCCTTCGGCCGATCCAACCTGACCTCTAGCACCGCGCCAGCGCGCGTGATGATGATTCCATTAGCCATGACTTGAGTTCTCCTGGGCAATTCGTATCAACGCGTCAACTGCAACGACACCAGCACCAACGGGCCGGACAATCACTGGATTGACGTCGAGTTCCGCCAGCACCGCGAGATTTGCCTCAGCATAGCGGCTTACCGCGAGGATGGCATCGACCAGTGCCGGCACATCCCCGTGGGGTTTACCGCGATAACCCTCGAGCAGACGGTACACCTTGAGCTGCTCAAGGGCAGCCTGGACCCCGGTGCGTGTGAATGGCGGCAACAGCTGGGTCGTGTCCTGCAGCAGTTCGGTCAGTACGCCGCCGGCGCCCAGCACCAGCGTGAGTCCGAACTGCGGGTCGAGGATAGCGCCCACGAGAATCTCGGCTACGCCATCGACGATCATCTCCTCGACCAGCACGGTACCCGATAGAGCCGCCAGCCGCACCGCCGCTGCGGCCGCCTCGGCCGAATTGCTGATGTTCAGGAACACGCCGCCGACGTCGGACTTGTGGGCGATGGCCTCCCCGGCAACCTTCATCACGACTGGAAACTGCAGCGTCGCCGCCGCGCCCACGGCTTCGGCGACCGGCACCCGGCGCGAGCGTGGAATCGGGATTCCGAACCGGGCCAGTGCCGCCTTGGCCTCGAACTCGGACAGCGTGCGCAACGCAGCGGGCACTGCCGCGGGCCGCAGCAGTGCAACGCTCGCATCGCTCCGCCAGGCCTCGCCGATCGCGCCGGCCAGGTCGAGCGCTTCCAGTGCTTCGCGCTGGCCCTGCAGAGGCACGACCCCGCCCTTCAGACACTGCGCGCGTATCGTCGCGGGAATCGTCTCCGGAAGTGACGCGAGCAGGGCGGCGCGCGATACACCCGACGCCGAGGCAGCGCCGACGAATTCACTGATGACGTTCGTAAAAGCGGTGGTGTTTGCGGTTTCCGGCGGGCAGTCGAGCATCAGCGCTACGGCATCCAGGCCGCAGCTCAGCGTAGTGTCGAACAGCGTGCGCAAGCGCGGCAGATCGAACCAGGCGTAGGTATGCACGTCGAATGGATTGCCGATCGTCACGCGTTCGCCCAGCAGTTCGCGCAACTGCCCGGTCAGTTGCGGACTGAAAGCCGGAAAGCTCAGGCCCGTGTGACGCGCCACATCGGCGGTCATCGCAATATCGCCACCCGAGAAACCCATGACCAGCACGCGACGCCCGGGCAGCGGGCCGCCCGCATGCAGCACCTTGAGCGTTTCGCACAGCGTGCTCAGCGTTTCGCAGCGGGCAATGCCCGCCTGGCGGCAGAAGGCATCGAACACGGCATCGGCGCCGGTCAGGGCGCCGGTGTGGCTGTGCGCGGTGCGCGCCGCGGCCTCGGTGCGGCCGGCCTTCACCAGCGCAATCGGCTTGCCGGCGTCCCGCGCACGTTGCGCGGCCTGCGAAAAACGGCCAAAATCCTTGATGCCCTCGACGTAAAGACCGAAGGCGGTGACGCGTTCGTCGCCGCACAGCATCTCGATGAGGTCTTCGACCGCCAGCCGGGTCTGGTTGCCGACCGTGAACAGATAGCCAATGGGCACACTGCGGCCGTTGAAGGTCAGGGTCAGGCCAATGGTGCCACTCTGGCAGATCAGCGCCACGCCACGCTCGAGCGGTGGACCCACGACCTGGTCCGGCAGCAACGCGCAGCGGTCAAAGAAATTGGCAATGCCGTAGCAGTTGGGCCCGAAGAAGGGCACCGTCGGCGCGGCGTCAACCAGTGCTGCCGTCAACGCCCGGCCCGCGTCGGTCCCGAGCTCGGAGAAACCCGACGCGAAACACACGAACCCGCCGGCACCGCGCCGCTCCAGGGCGGCTGCCACGCCAACGGCATCACGGGCGGGCACGGCAATGAAGGCCTGGTCGGGTGCACTGGGCAGCTCGTCGAGCGAGCGATAGTAGGTGCATTGCGCCGTGGATTCACGGCTCGGGTGCACGCGCCAGATCTGCCCGCGATAGCCGATCGCCTCGTTGCCGGCGGCGACCGCGTCGGTCCAGCCGCCACCGATCAGCGCGATGCTGCGGGGCCGCAGGAGGCGCCGGATCGCCGCCTCGTCAAGCTGTACTGGAGCAGGCCCCGGCACCTAGCGGGTCCGCAGCTCGATGCGCCTTGAGCCCGGCCCGGGCGGATCCATCGCGGCGGTCACCGCCATGAGTGTCTCGATAGCCGCCATGATCGGCGCCGGAAACGGCGCGGAACTGACCGTCTCACCCTGGCGCACGTGCAGGAGCATGAGTTCTCCGGTCGCCACCGGATCCGCGCATCGTGCGATATAGAAATCGAAGGCGGCGTGCATGCGCTTGTGGTCGGCGGCCAGGATCCGCACACGCACATCGATGCGGTCGCTGTCCTTGACCTCGTGCAGAAAATGCAGGTGCTGTTCGAGCGTGTACAGCGTGCAGGCCGTCTCCCGGCGATAGCGCTCATCGAGGCCCAGGTGCTCCATGAGGGCATCGCAGGCGATGCTCATCACCAGCCCGTAGTATCCGTCGCGCAGGTGCCCGTTATAGTCGATCCACTCGGGGTCGACCGCCGTGGAGTAGATCTTCAGGGCCTGCACGTCAACGATGTTATCGAGTTCGAAATGAATAAGCCATTGCGCCAGGGCCCGTTCAGGCCTTAGGCGAAGCGTGCCGGCGCCGAGGGCAGCCGCACTTCCGGGATGCGCTCGCGCAACAGCTGATGGAATTCGAGCATCCAGCGCTCCAGCGTCGAGAGACGCCCAGGCACATAGCTGCTCGACTGCAGGCCGCGCTGCACGCGCTCGCACAGCCAGGTGTCTTCGCGGTTGGTCTGGCGGTTGATCCGATCGCTCAGGAACCGCGCGATGCGCATTTCCCGGCG
>JAYTXT010000264.1:0-5859 GCA_043742765.1 Gammaproteobacteria bacterium
AATCCCGAAAGTCTATGTAGTCTCATATCAACACCTCAAGGTGCGGCCAGCGCCGTGTGCACGGCGTCGATAAATGACGGGTCAGGCGTACTGCTCAGGCGCTCAGTACGGGCGAGGATCCGCCCCTCGCCATCGAGCAGCAGCAGCGCGCTGGTGTGGTTGAACTCGCCGTTCTCGAGCTGCCGGTAGCGGACATCGAGCACTGAGGCGAGGCGCCGCACCGTGGCGCCGTCGGTACGCGCCAGTGTCCAGCGGTGCGTGTCGACGCCGTGTTCTCTGGCCGTGTGCGCCAGCACCGGCGGCGTGTCGTGGAGCGGATCCAGGCTCACCAGCAAAACGCGCAGTCGCGCGCGCTCCTCTGACGACAGTGCGCGTTCGAGAGCCCTGCCCGTCTCGATCAGCATTGGGCAGACCAGCTGGCAACGTGCGTAGAACATGCCGACGAGCTGCCGCTCACCGCGGCGATCCGCCAGCGTAAAATGCTGTCCGGCCTGGTCGGTAAAGCGGCCCGGCAGATTCCATACCGAATCGCCCGGCAGCTCGCGCACCGGAGTGGCGGCCTGCACGGCGGGCGGCGGCGGCGCAACGGCCAGGAGCAGCGCCAGACCTGCCAGCGCGAGGGCTCTCACAGCAGCTCCCGCGCACAACGGAAACCCAGGTTCGAGGTGCTATCGTTCCCTCGCAAGGACGACAGCAGCGCCACGCGCATCATCACCGGATAGTTTTCCCGGTCGGCCACCGACAGCGCCCCGGCGCCGCAGAACTTGTAGCGGTCCGAATCCTGCTGGTTGCGATTGTCGCCCAGCACCAGCATCGACGCGTAATCGTCGGTCCACTCCCAGACCAAACCGTGCAGGTCGCTGATGCCATAGGCGTTGGCCGCGGTGCGCCCGATCTGCAGGAGTGGCCCGACGGAGTTGCGCGCATACCAGTCAAATATGCGCGCCGCCCAGGCCGGATCACCGCGCGCATCGCGCTGCGCTTCGTCGGCGGCGGCGACGTATTCCCATTCGTCCCAGGTTGGCAGGCGCGCCGATTGCGCCTCGCAGTACGCCCGGGCCGCAAACCAGCTCACGCGCGTGACGGGTTGGGGCGGCAGCGCACCGGCACCCAGGGACAACGCTCCCTGCCAGTGCGAGAGGTATTGGTCGCGCTCCACGTAGAGCGGCAGCGCCCGGTCGCGCCGCCATTGCGGATGGGCGTGCGTGAATACCAGGAACTCGGCGTTCGTGACCGGCTCGCGCATCAACTCGAAAGCAGCCACCTGCCGGCGCCCGGCACCATCCTCATACTGCAGCATGGACTGAAAGGTGCCGGCCGGTATCTGCTGATATCCACCGCCGTATGCAACAGCGGATATCAGCAGCAGCGCGAACGAGGCACGGCGCATGATCTCAGTGCGCGGCGCCTTTGGGACGTACGGTGGTAGCGCGGACCTCGGCAACTCTGTCGGAACTGATCTGCCCACCCGTGTTGCCCCAGCTGTTGAGCACAAAGGTGAGAATGTGCGCTACCTCGTCGTCGTTGAGCTGGCTCATCGGCGGCATCACCGAGTTGAAATCCTGGCCGTTCACCGTGATGGCGCCACTGCGTCCGTTGAGGACGATGCCAATCGCCCGGTTCAGGTCCACAGCGAGGAAGTCGGACTTCGCGAGCGGCGGGAACACGCCGGCCAGGCCCTCGCCACTGGCCTGGTGACACACCGAACAGGTGCCATTGAACAACGCCCCGCCCGCGTCGACCTGTTGCCGCAGGGTCAGCACCCCCCCGGCGCTCGCCGAGGCCGCAGCCGCCACCGGAGCCGCGCTTACCGCCTTGTCGCCCAGGTAGGCGCTGTCGACCTCCTTGCCAGAGTACACCGCCTTGTTCTCCGGTCCTTCCGTCTTGATCATGCCCAGCGCGCCCTTGTTGAAGGCACGGAACAGCGCGTGGTCGACGATGATGCTGGTGCCCGGCACCTCCATGTGGAATTCGACGATGGCCGATCCGCCGGCGGGCACGATCGTAGTCTGCACGTTCTCCTGGTAGTGCGTGCCACCTTCCGTGTAGACCTTGTCGAAGATCTCGCCGATGACGTGGAAGTTCGAGCTGAGATTAGGGCCACCGTTCCCGACGTACAGCCGCACCGTGTCGCCGACCTTGGCCGGCAGCGCCTTGTCACCGAGCATCGAGCCTTCCGAGCCGTTGAACAGCACGTAGGTCGGATTCTCGTCGATCGCCTTCTGCATGTCGAAGGGCTGCGTGCCCTTCTCGCGATACTTGCCGACCGTGTAGAAGTCGCCCTGCATCACGTAGTACTCGCGACTTACCTCCGGCAGACCACCGGGCGGCTCGACGAGTATCAGCCCGTACATGCCGTTGGCCACGTGCATGCCGACGGGGGCAGTGGCGCAGTGATACACAAACAGTCCGGCATTGAGCGCCTTGAAGGTGAACTGCGACTGGTGACCCGGCGCGGTGAAACTTGACGCAGCGCCGCCGCCCGGTCCGGTGACCGCGTGCAGGTCGATGTTGTGCGGCATCTTGTCATCGGGGTGGTTCTTCAGGTGGAACTCCACCGTGTCACCCTGGCGCACGCGGATGAAACTGCCCGGCACCGTGCCGCCGAAGGTCCAGAACGTGTATTTCACGCCTTCCGATATTTCCTTTTCGACTTCGCGCACTTCCAGCTCGACGATCACTTTCGCCGGCGCCGTCCGCTGCGTCGGCGGTGGCACCAGCGGCGGACTGGTGAGGATCGCCTTGATCGGCTCGCCCTGCGGCGGCCCGAAATCCCCGGCGGCCGATCCACCCGTGTCGCCATGGGCGATGGGCAGAGCCACAGCAGAGGCGAGGATAAGAAAAAAGGCCGTGCATTTCACAACGAGTTGCTCCTGGTCACTGCGAGCAATCTAGGTATTCCCATCCCCAGTTTCAATGTGTGAACTACTGATAGCGTGCCAGCTCGCCCGGTGCTAGCGCCTTGGCCGTGATCAAGCCTCAGGCGGCTTCGCAGTCCACGCCAGGCAGTACACACAGCATTTCGTAGAGCAGATTCGCGGCCAGCAGCGAGGTCGTGCCAAACGGGTCATAGGGAGGCGAGACCTCGACCAGATCGCAGCCGACGAGATCGAGACCGCGGCAGCCGCGGATGATTTCCATGCCCTGGATGGTGGTGAGGCCGCCAATCTCCGGCGTGCCGGTGCCGGGCGCAAAGGCAGGATCCAGGCCGTCGATGTCGAAACTCAGGTAGACCGGGCCGCGCCCCAGCTGCTTTCGGACCTCGGCCATCAGCGGCACCAGCGAGCGATGCCAGCATTCCTCTGCCTGTACGACACGGAAACCCTGCTGCCGCGGCCAGTCGAAGTCATCCGGACCGTAACCCGTGGCGCGCAACCCGATCTGCGCCACGCGCTTGCAATCGAGCAACCCTTCCTCGACGGCGCGCCGGAACGGCGTGCCGTGCGCAATCTTCTCGCCGAACATCTCGTCGTTAGCGTCCGCATGGGCGTCGACATGCACGAGCCCGACGGGGCCATGCTGGCGGTGCATCGCACGCAGGATCGGCAGCACAATCGTGTGGTCACCGCCCATCGTGAGCGGTTTGCAGCCGGTCGCAAGAATTCCGTCGTAGGCGGCTTCGATGATCGCAATGGACTTTTCGAGGTTGAAGGTGTTGATGGCGACGTCGCCGATGTCCGCCACCCGGAGCGAATCAAAGGGCCGCGCCCGCGTCGCCATCTGGTACGGACGGATCAGCACCGAGTTCTGGCGGATATCGCGCGGCCCGAAGCGCGCGCCAGCACGGAGCGAGGTGCCGATGTCGAGCGGCACGCCCACGAAGCAGGCATCGAGATCTGCCGCAGACGCCACCTGCGGGAGCCGCATCATGGTCGCGGGACCCGCGAAGCGGGGCATTTGGTTGCCGCCCAAGGGTTGATGGTGTTCTTTTTCCATATGCAGGCATGGTACTCCGCATCGATGGATCCACGCGAACCGAAGCGATTGAAGTTCGCGGCCCCAGCTAGCCGCGCGCGGCGCGCGGTGCCGCCAGGCGCTGGCGCAGGGCGGCGAGGCGCGCTGCCCACGGCCGCTCCCGCTCGAGCCAGGCCGCCAGATTCAGCAGCCGCGCATCGTGCCCGAGCGGCGCCGCGAACTGGACGCCGATCGGCAACCCCTCGGCGCTCGCCTCGGCGAGCGGCAGCGAGATCGCCGGCTGGCCGGTGATGTTGAAAAGCTCCGTGTACGGCGCGTACTGGTAGGAGAGCTCATTCCAGCGCTCGAGCGAGAACGCGCTCGTCCGTCCGTCGATCGTGCCGGTAAGCGGCGGCAGCGTCGCGGTCGTCGGCAGCAGCAACACGTCGATGGATTCAAAGGACAGCGCCAGCGCGCCAGTCGCGCGCGTCGCAGCGCGGCGCGCGCGCACGTAGTCGACCGCGCTCAATCGGTTGCCCGCCTCGATGCTCGCGCGGGTGAGCGCCTCGAGTTCCCCCGGCTCCGGCGAGCGCCCGAGCCGCGCACTCCAGTAATCGATTTCCTCGGCGATCGCCGTCATCCAGATCACGGCGCCCGCCTCGGCGATGTCGGCACCCTCCGGGTACTCGAACGGAACCAGCTGGTGGCCGGCGCGCGCGAGGTGCGAGGCGATGTCCTCGACCGCCGCGCCGATCACGTCAGCGGGGTGAATGCCGCCAGGCGCCCTGAGCGCGAGGCCAATCCGCAGCCGCGGCACCGCGCCCTCGAGCGCGCGCACGAACGGCACCTCGGGAGCGCGCCACGGGTAGCGGCTGGTTGGCTCCGGCGAGGTCGTCAGGTCGAGCATCAGCGCCGAGTCGCGCACGCTGCGGGTCAACACGTGCTCGCAATCAAACCCGCCCGCCAGCTCGTCGTGGTGCGGTCCCACCGGCACCCAGCCGCGGCTCGGCTTCAATCCCACGAGACCGCACGCCGCGGCCGGCACGCGGATGGAACCCCCGGAGTCCGTCCCGTGCGCGATGGGCACCATGCCGGATGCCACCGCGGCCGACGAACCGCCACTCGACCCACCAGGACTCCGCGCCAGGTCCCAGGGATTGCGCGTCGGTCCACGCCAGGTCGGTTCGGTAACGAACTCGCCGGCCCATTCCGGGGTGTTGGTGCGGCCGAGTATCGTGAGGCCCGCCTCGCGCCAGCGCGCCGCGAGCGGCGCGTCGACCGTCGCAGTGGGTAGCGAGGCGAGCGCGCGACAGGACGCCGTCAGGTGGAGCCCGGCCACGTCGATGTTCATGTCCTTGGCAAGGAACGGCACGCCGGCGAGCGGCGCAGTGCGCACCGCGCTTGCGGCCGCGGCGCGCGCCGCGGCGTAGTCCTTCTCCACCACTGCGTTCAGCGTCCCGTTCAGGGCCTCGATGCGCTCAATCGCGGCTTCCACAAGCTCGAGCGGCGTCACCTCTGCGCGGTGGACCAATTCCGCCAGCGCGGTGGCGTCGTGGGACATGTATTCCTGCGGACGCATGCCGGTTCCAATTGAAGACCACGGGTTGCGCTTGAGCCTACCATGCCCGAAAGCAATTGGCGTCCATGGAAAATACCAGACCTTTCAAATAGTTGGCTGCGCTAATATGTTTGCTGGGCTCAGGCCTGCGGGCATCCGCATGCAAATTCGGCAAGTTAAGGTCATGCACATGAAAGCTCACGATGCCGGGCACGTTGGTGGCTACCGGGAAATTCTCTCCGCAATACGCAGACGATTCGCCACCGGCCAGTCGTTCGCGTTGTGCCTGGTCGTCGCCACGCAGGGCTCAACCTATCGCAAGAGTGGCGCAGTCGCGCTCGTGTCCGCCGACGGCAGTCAAACCGGGGTGATTTCGGGTGGCTGCCTGGAAGCCGGCCTCGTGATCG
>JAYTXT010000265.1:0-10149 GCA_043742765.1 Gammaproteobacteria bacterium
GACTCGCCGCCTAAGGCGGCTCCACCCAACGTCCCCTGACACGAAATCACAGCGCCGCTTGGCTCGCATCAGCCGACGGGGTTGCCGGCGTGCTTACGATGAAGGAGATGTTCCTGGTCGGCGATGTCGTCGACGTCTGGAGCTTGCGGCGGAGCTTCTACTGGCCGCAGCTCCACAACAACGTGCTGCGCACCATACTCGGCAAGGCCAAGCACGGCACGCGCGTGATCTACGTACCGGGCAACCACGACGAGGAATTCCGCGATCTCGACGGCGCGGTGTTCGGCAATCTCGAAGTGCACCGCGAATACGTGCACACCACGGCCGCGGGCCGCCGCCTGCTGGTGGCGCACGGCGACGAATTCGACGCCAACGTGAAATTCAGTCGCGCTCTGGCGGCACTAGGCTCAGGCATGTACGACGTGACGCTCGGCCTGAACCGCGTCTTCAATCGCGTGCGCCGCACCTTCGGGTTCCCGTACTGGTCGCTGGCCACCTACCTGAAATCAAAGGTCGGGAGCGCCGGGAAGTACGTGCAACTGTTCGAGGAGGCGGCCGCGCACGCCGCGCAGCGGCGCGGGCTCGACGGCATCATCTGCGGGCACATTCATCGTCCGGCGAATCGCGAGCTGCACGGCGTGCGCTACTGCAATACCGGGGACTGGGTGGAAAATTGCTCCGCGCTCATCGAGGATCGCGCGGGCGAACTGCGCCTTTGGCAGCTGGCCGACTGGGCTCAGGCGCGGGCCGCCGCGCCACGGCTCGCGACCGCGGCCTGAGCGTGCCGGCGCGTCGCCCCGAGGCACAGGGCCAAGGCACACAGAGACAGCCAATCCAACCCGCCGCCGCCACCGCCCGAGCTGGCGGCCGTCGTGCTGCCGGTGCCGCCACCGCCACCGGTTGCGGCCGCGACGGTGATCGACACGATCGCCGTATTCGAACTCACCAGCGCATCGCTCGCCCTGAAACTGAACTGGTCGGCGCCCGTATAGCCCGCGGTCGGCGTGTAAACGACCGCAGCACCGTTGAGCACCCCGAGCGTGCCGTGGGTTGGCTGCGTCACGATCGTGTAGGTGAGCACGTTGGCATCGCCATCGCTGGCCTGGAGCGTGATCGTCGCAGGCGTACCGGCCGTGACATTCACGCTCTGCGCACTCGCGTTTACGCCGTCAGGGCAGCGGCTCCCGCTCCAGCCCATGTCGTAGAGCGCGCAGGTGGTCAGGTCAGTGTGATTGCCGGTCGTCGAGCTGTAGCGCGGCTCCATGAGCAGGTCGGGCGTCGCGCTGCTGTCCCAGTGCGACACCGAGGAACTCGCGTCAAAAGTCGCAGGCGCAAAGAGCTTAAGGTGCCCGGCCGCGCTCAGGCCCGCCGTGAGCCGCGCGAGGTTCGTGTTGACGCGCGGCCCGTTCCAGACCAGTTCGGCGTTGCCGCCTGGCGCCTGGCTGGTTGCCGACTGCACGCGCTGCGCAGGCGTCATCTGCGACCAGTACATGTTCAGCGATTCCTCGAAGCTGAACTGCTCGAACACCCCCAGGCGCGTGATGTGGTCCGTGGTGTCGGTGACTCCCGCGCCATTCTGGTCGACGATCGACACGAACCCGAGTCCATGGCCGATTTCGTGCAACACGACGCCCAGGAGATCGGCGATGTAGTTGGGACCGCCCGCGAGCCTGGGCGGTTTGTGGTCGAACCCGTAGTAAAAATAGCTGCCGCCGAGGCAGGTGGACTTGCCGTTCACGTCACTGTTGAACTGAGCGGTGATGTCATGCGCCGATCCCAGGTCCTGCCCTGACAGCGCGTCCGCGAGCGCACTCGGATAGAACACGTTGGCAACCGGAGCGCCTGGAAAGTCGTGCCAGATGTAAATCGGACCGGCGGACCCCAGCACACCGGTGTTGGCGCTGCAGGTCAGCGGGTCGAAAGCCGCCTCGACTACGATGGTCCGGGCGCTGTTAATCAGCTGACCCCACAGGCGCGCGGCTTCGTTGAACACATTGAGCCGCGCCTGCCCTACCGTCGTCGCGTTGTTGCCGCCGATGGGCGTGAAGGGCGTCGGGTCGTAGAAGCCCTCGTCGGCAGCATCCATGACCTGGACAGTAAACGTGGCCGCGGACGCAGCGCCGGCGGCCAGCAGCCCCATGGCCGCGAGTATCACCCGGGCGCCAGCGGGTCTCATGGCTTCGGCTCCTGCCCTGCCGGACAGTCCGTGGTAAACGTGCCATCGCGCCGCCGGCAGGCCACGATGGTGTGGAAATACTGTTGTGCCACCTTGACGCCGACGCTACCGTCGGGGAGTCGTATGACCTCCGGCGCCGCAGGCATCAGGCGGCTGGCCGATACGGCAGGAGCAATACCGACTGCGGAAGTGGGCGCCGCGGCGTCCGGACCGAGGTTGATGCGCTGCGCCGCGCTGGCATGCACTGGCCGCGCCGCGCCGACCTCGGTATCAGCCGAGCATCCTGCCAACAGGCATGCGGTGGCCACGAGGATGGCAGCACAGCGCATCATTGGGTTGGACATCGGCAAGCTCCCGACAGGCGATCGTTATGCCCGAATCGTATCGACACGCAAGTCCCAGGCGCGTGACCAGGTTGGACTATCCGTGAATTGGCGCAACAATTCGCTAATCAGCAACGCGCGCAGGCGTCACAATATGTCAACCATGAAAAAACTGCTGATTGTCTATCAATCGCTCACCGGCGGCGCAGCGCAGATGGCGCAGGCCGCGGCGGCGGGCGCTGCGGGCGTTGCAGCCGCAGGAAACATCTCGGTGCAGCTGGTCACGGCCCCGTCGGCAGGGCCACAGCTACTGCTCGAGTCCGACGGCTACCTGTTTGTCTGCCCCGAGAACCTGGCGGCGATCGCCGGCCTCATGAAAGACTTCTTCGACCGCTCTTATTATCCGGTGCTCGAGCGACTCAACGGCCGGCCCTACGCCACGCTGATCTGCGCCGGGAGCGACGGCAGCAACGCGGCGCGGCAGATCGAACGCATCGCGACCGGCTGGCGGCTCAAGGAGATCGCGCCACCGTTGATCGTCTGCACCCATTCACAGACGCCGGAAGAAATCCTCAGGCCGAAACAGATTGGCGCAGCCGATCTCGCGCGCTGCCGCGAGGTGGGCGCCACGCTCGCCGCGGGACTGGAATTCGGGATCTATTAACTGGCGCGGCGCTAGAGCTCGGCGCGGATGCCGAGATTGAAGGTGCGACCGCCCAGCGGCGCCCACACCTGCGTGATCGGATCACCACCCGGGCCCGGACTCGGGCGAATGAGCGGGTCGTAATGCGTCTGGCGCACGTCGGTGATGTTGAGCGCGTTCACAAACAGGCGGGTGCCGCCGAAGCGCAGTTCGGCCAGCACGTTGATCTCGAAATAACCCGGGCTGATGCTCCGATACGGATTATCGGCGAGCGGTTGGCGCCCGGTGTAGTCGAGTTCGAGGCCGACGCGCCCGCGTTTTTCGCTCTCGAGGATCGCATCGAGCGTCGCCGTGTAGCGTGGCACGAGCGGCACGGCACGACGCACGCCGTCAGTGCCGGTTTCCGTGGCGTCGAGCCAGGCCCACGCTGCGATCGCGTGGAGTGGTGCGCGCACGAAACCCACGAGAACTTCCGCGCCTGGGGTGCGCCGCGGGCCCGGCGCGTTGACCAGCTCGAGAGCGTTCCCCGGCTGCTGCGCGAGGGCCAGTGGATCGCGGATGACGGCAGTGAACACGCTCGCGTTGAGATCCCAACCCTCACTCGCCCACTTCGCATCGAGCGAGGCACTCAGCGCACGCTCCGCGTGCAACGCTCGCAACGGCCGCAGCGCGCCCAGACCGGTTGCCTCGATCTCATCGACGAACGGCGCGGGCGCCGCGAAGCCGGCGCCGACCGACGCGCGCAGGCTCCAGGGGCTGTGGGGTTGGCGCAGTAGGGCCGAGAGCCGCGGGCTGAAAAACGTGCCGTAGACGTTGTGCGCGTCGACACGCGCGCTGCCGGCGATCGTGACCCACCGTGCTGGCGCGTATTCGTCCTGTGCGAATACCGCGGGCGTGTTGTACCTGTAGCTCACGCCAGGCACTGAGGCGACCGCGAGCTGATCGTGCTCGAAGACCACACCCAGCACCCAACGGTGGCCACGGCGGGTACCGCTCCACGCTTCCTCCGCGAATGCGGTGGTCTGCACCGAGGCGACCCGTCGCGCGCCAAAGCTTCGATCCAGGTGCGTCGAAGTCACCGAATACCTTCCGTTCAAGCTGGCCTGGTCGCCGAACGTCCAGTGGCTGATGGCGCCCGCGTCGACCCGGCGCGTGCGCAATTCTTCCCTAAAGGAGTTGCCATCCGCGAGCTCGCGCCCCGGCATGGTTCCGCCCCCACGCTCCTCGTTGACGAAGCCGGCGGTGAGCATCAGCGACCGCCCGGGGCCATCCTGCCACCAGGCTCGTGGACGCAAGGTGTAGCGCCGGTAGCTGGCGAGGTCCGCCCAACCGTCGTCATCGACGTCGACCCGCGACTGGGCATGGGCGCCTGCCAAGAGAGTTCCGCTCCAGCGCGACGCACCGTGCGCCGTGAAAAAACCAGCGAGGTCCTCACCGCCGTGAGAGGTCACGTTGGCGAGCCATCCGGGCTCGGAACCGGGCATCCGCGAAACCAGGTTGAGCACCCCGCCGAGGGCCGAGCCGCCGTAGAGAGCGGAGGCCACGCCCTTGATCACTTCGGCCCGCTCCAGATCGAGCGGCGGCGTCTGCAGGAGTCCGAAGGCGTCGGGCTCGGCGCCCAGCAGTGGCAGCCCGTCCGTGAGCACCAGCGTGTGGCGCGCAGGCATCCCGCGCAGCTGCATCCCGCCGCCAGCCAGCGCGGGCGCGCTGGATTGCATCCGGACGCCGGGCAACTCCTTCAGCAGCGAGGAAACGTCTCCCGGACGCAGCGTCAGGTTTTCCTCGATCTCATCCGCCGGCACCGCTTCCACCCGCAGCGGTACGTCACTAATCAGGGTCGGCGAACGCGTTGCGGTGACGGTGATTTCTTCGAGTATTGCATCGCTGTCCTGATTGCCGCTCCAGGCCACTATGGGCGCTATCGCAATCACAACAACAGCAAGCCATGGCGCCCGCGGCCGCAGTTGCCGGTGCGAATCAGGGGGTGTGAGCGATGAGAATGCCTGGAACAATGCAATGACAACCGTGCGAGTTGAGCCTGCGATCCCGGCATTATGATTCACTGGACGCGATCAGGCGCCCCATCCGGCAGTGCCAAGAAAAAGGGCCGGTATGAGGGCAGTTCAAACCGGGCACTTGGTGGGACAGCAGTACCGCCCGGAGGCGGCCCTGCCTCTCGGCCCGCCCTACTGCGGGGTCAAGAGCAGGCCGCACTAGGCATTACTACGGATGACGTTGCGGTAGCGTCCGGTCAGCATGGCACTGTGGGAATTACCCACGAAGGCGCCATGCATGAGCTATTACATTGCCAGGACGGTTAGCGCGCCGTTTGACGCGGTGGTTTCCGACATCACGGCCCGGCTCAAGGCGCACGGCTTTGGCCTGCTCACCGACATCGACGTGCAGGCGACGCTGAAAGCGAAGATCGGCGCCGACATGCCGAAATACCGGATCCTGGGCGCCTGTAATCCCCGCTTTGCGCATGAGGCCCTGAAGATCGAGGACAAGCTGGGTGTGCTTCTGCCCTGCAACGTCATCGTGCGCGAGACAGCAGACGGACGCGTGGAAATCGCCAGCGTCGACCCGGTCGCCTCGATGGAGCGGACGGACAACCCCGCGCTCAAAGCGACCGCCGAGGAAGTCCGCCGCTTGCTCTCGGAGTCGCTGGCGGAAGTCGGGGAGTAAGCCGCCATGCATCCCTACCCGCATCATTACAGCGTTACGGCGAGCGCCACAACCGAGGGTTTCGTGACCGTGAACTCACCGGACCTGCCCGCACTCGTCACCGCGCCGCCACCGCAGTTTGACGGCCCGGGCGGCCAGTGGTCACCCGAAACGCTCTTGTGCGCTTCGCTTGCGGACTGCTTCATCCTCACGTTCCGTGCCCTGGGCCGCGCCACCCGCCTTGAGTGGTCGCGCCTCGAGTGCAGTGTCGAAGGCGTGCTGGAACGCATCGAGCGCGTGAGCTATTTCACGAGCTTCAAGACCCACGCGACGCTGACGGTGCCGCCAGGCACCGACGTGGAAAAAGCACGCAGGCTCCTCGAGCAGGCCGAACACTCCTGCCTGATCTCAAATTCAGTGCGCGGCACGCGAACGCTCGAAGCGCAGGTCCTCGTCGAGGAAGCTCACTGAGTCGCGACCGCCTCGGTCTCGTCGATGCGGCCAAGGTCGAGCACCCGATCGCCGCTCGCGGACACTTCCAGCAGGTCGCGAAAGCGGTGGTTGAGCCGGATGTCGCTGTTGAAATAGGACTGCCGCGCGTGCAGCGTCTGCGACAATGTCTCGTCAAGCCCGGTGATCGACACCAGCAGCGCGAATTCGCCGCGCTCCAGCCCTTCCGCCGTAATCTCGTGCAGCGGGCTCGCGCTCGTGATCGGGTGCATGATCAGCCATGACAACGAGAAGATCGGCGTCTCCGAACGCGCCAGAGTCAGGTCGTAGAAGCGGCGGATGCCCAGGCCCTCCTGCGTAGTCTCCTGCCGCAGCAGGCTCACCTGGACGCGCGCGGCAATGATGGAGTTGCGCCGCTCGTTCGCAGCGCGCAGCATCAGCGTTGGGGTGCCGTCGAAGTTCGAGATGACCGCCACTTTGCTGAAACGGATTCGCGAGCGCGGTAGCGAGAAGCGCGCGAAAGCGAGCGCCGCGACAATGCCAATGCCGAACATGCCGAGCATCGCCTCGAGCGTCACCAGCATGTTTCCGTAGACAGACTGCGGATACATGACACCGTACCCGATGGTCGCCAGCGTCTGCACGCTGAAGAAGAAATCATCCATGAACGAATTAGCGTGCACCCCGGCGATGGTCTGCGCGCCGAGCATGTACAGCAGCCCGAACAGCGCATTGATCAGCATGAACCCGCCGGCCAGCACGGCGAGAAACTGTGGCCAGGACATGCGCACCGCGCTGTGGTACAGGTCGCCGTGACCCGTGAGCCCGCTCCTGATCGTCAGGCGCGTGAACGGATCGAAGCGCGGGCGCTCCGCCGCATCGCGGCGCCCGCCGGCTTCCGGTCTTGTTGCTGATTCCTGCACGCGCCTAGCCCTCGCGCGCGCTGGCGTCCGCCGCCGCGCGCATCGTCTGCCACAGCGCCTCGACGTGCCGCGCCTCGGTCGACTCGATGCCGATCGACACGCGCACCATCCAGCGACCATCGACCACGGCGGGCGTGAGGTACGCCGCGCCTGAGTCGTTGATCGTCTGCGCCCAGCGCCGCGTATGCCGATCGAGCTCCGCACCCTCCAGCCCGGGCGGTTCGTGCCGCACGCACACGGTCTGCAGCGTCACCGGCGCGATCCGGCGCCAGGGAGCAGCTGCATCGACCTGCGCCGCAAGCCAGCGCGCGTTTGTCATGTCACGCCGCAGCCGGGCCCGGATCGCCTCCATGCCCTGCTCGCGCAACGTCAGCCAGATCTTGAGCGCGCGGAACCGCCGGCCGAGCGGGATGCCCCAGTCGCGATAATTGCGCACCTGCGCGTCCATCGGCGTCTGCAGGTAGCTCGGTCGGGTGGACATGACGCGCACCAGATGCTCGGGATCACGGACCAGATAGAGAGAACAGTCGAACGCCACCGTCATCCACTTGTGCGGATTGACGACGATCGAGTCGGCGCCCTCGATTCCGGACCAGTGATGCCTGCACTCCGGCAACAGCATAGCCGAGCCGCCCATGGCGCCATCTACGTGCAGCCAGATCGCTTCCCGCCGCGCAATTGCCGCGAGCGGTGCGATCGGATCCATCGCCGTGGTGGCGGTGGTGCCCGTGGTTGCGACGATGGCGCAGGGCCTGAGCCCCGCCGCACGATCAGCGGCGACGGCCGCTGCGAGCGCGGCGACCTGCATGCGAAACTCCGCATCGACCGGGATCGCGCGCACGTGCTGCCGGCCGAAGCCGGCCAGCAGCGCGGCTTTCTCGATAGAGCTGTGCGCCTGCGCGGAGACGTAGACGACCAGCGGCGTATCGGTTCCCTGAAGTCCCGCACGCTCCGCGGAATAGTCACTGGCGCGCTCGCGTGCGCAGATCAGTGCTATCAACGAGGCGACCGAAGCCGTGTCCTGGATGACGCCGCTGAAGCCCGGCGGCAGGCCCAGCAGATCGCGCAGCCAGTCGGTCATGACCTGCTCGAGCTCCGTCAGTGCCGGGCTCGCCTGCCAGTTGAGGCCGATCACCCCGAGGCCCGTGCTCACCATGTCGCCGAGCACCGAAGCGAGCGAGCCGCCGGAAGGGAAATAGCCGAAGAACCTGGGGTGCTGCCAATGGGTGATGCCGGGCATGATCAGCCGGTCGAGATCTCCGAGGATCGCCTCGAAGGGCTCGCCCTGCTCCGGCGCGGCCGCAGGGAGCTGCGCAACCAGCTCCCCCGGTTTAGCTGCGGACTGCACCGGCAGTTCGCCCCGGGCAAGCCGCTCGCGGTAGGCCGCGACCCATTCCACGAGCGCGTGCCCGGCGCTGCGAAATTCGTCAGGTGTCACGGTGAGTTACTTGCTCTCGCGCGCGACCAGCCACCGGACGAGGGCCGCAAACTGGTCATTCCCGCCCGCCGAGCGCGGCGTCAGCCGGTACTTCCCGTTGACGATGAGCGTAGGCGTTGAATCGGCCTTGTAGGCACGGATCTGCGCGTCCGCTTCGCGCATCCGGGCATCGACATCGAAGGAATGGGCGGCTTCCAGGAATGCGCCCGGCTTGAGTTTGGCGGTGCCCTCGTAGAAACGAGCCACGTCGGCCAGGCTCGGCAGCGGGTTTTTGAGGCCACCCGTGCTCGCGTCGATGGTCGCCAGTTCACCGGTTTTCCAGACGGCGTCGAAAACCCGGTCGTGCGTGCGATCGGCGATACCGAGCGACTGGGCGGCGAAGTACGCGCGCTGGAAGACTTTCCAGTCTTCCTCCGCGTGCCATGAGGCGGGCACGAACCGCCACTGCACGCTGGGTGGCAACGTGGTCTTGAGCTTGTCGATGATCGGGTAGAAAAGATTGCAGGCCGGGCAGGCGTATGAGAACACCTCGACGATCTCCACCTTGCCCGCCGGAACCGCGGTGGGCTGAACTGGTTCCACCGCAAAATAGTGCTCGCCCTCTAGCCAGGCGGTGTCCGCCCCTGCGACACCCGCCGCTGCCAGTATCAAACCAGCCATAATTCCTGCTCTGCGCATCATCGTCACCCCGGTTCCCATACCGATAGATTAACCGAACAGCGCGAGTCCCGAGCGGATCAGCATGTAGGCGGCGACCGTCAATACCACCGCCGCAAACACCGAGGACAGCACGCGGCGCTGCGCCGCCAGGCGGCCGGCCACGACGATGCCGATCAGGCCGCCCAGCGCACCACCGGCAATGAATTCCGCCGCTACGCGCCAGTCGATCAGGCCGGAGCGAGCATAATTCGCGGCGGTTGTCAGCCCGAATGCGGCGACCGATAAGAGCGATGAGCCGATCGCGTTCAGGACCGACATCCCGCTGCCGAGCATGATGCCCGGCACGATCAGGAACCCGCCGCCGATGCCAAAGAACCCCGATACGGCCCCCACCACGAACCCTACCGCGAGCAGGCGTCCGGCGATCGCCGGGTTCATGCGCACGTCCGGGTCACCGCCACTGGCGCGCGGCCGCAGCATGGCCAGGCCCACGGCGATCATGACCAGCGCGAACAGGAACAGCAGTTTACCGCCGTCGACCATTTTTCCAGCGGTCGACCCCACCATGGCACCAAGCACGCCTGCCGCGGCAAAGACGATCGCACACGGCCATTTGACGTTGCCGCGACGCCAGTGCCCGAGGAAATTGACGAGGGCGTTGATGCCAACGGCCAGGGCGCTCGTCCCGATCGCAACATGCGGATCGCGAATACCGACGACATAGAGCAGCAGCGGCACGGCGAGGATGGATCCGCCGCCGCCAATCAGCCCCAGCGAGAACCCAACCAGAGAGCCGCACAACAAGGCGATGAACGCATGCATGAGGCATGGTATTGCCGGTCAGCGCCCATAGTCCACCCACCATGCCGTCC
>JAYTXT010000266.1:0-1728 GCA_043742765.1 Gammaproteobacteria bacterium
CGCACGGCGCGGCGAGACTGGCTGCCAGCGCGGTGATGCGCCTTACCTTGTCGCCGATTGAGCCCAGCTGCGCCTGGAAAGTGACCCGATCGAGCGCCGCGGTCTGCGTGCCAAGCGCAGTGCGGCGGTCCTGTTCCCAGAAAAAAGCCGCATCGGCGAGGCGCGGGCGCACCACGCGCTCGTTGCCGGTGCGTACCACCAGTGGTTCGCTGCTGTCGATGTTGCTGACCGCGATGAACCAGGGCAGCAATACGCCGGCAGCGGATTCCACCGCAAAGTAACGCTGGTGATCCTGAAGTGTGGCGATGAGGACTTCGCGCGGCAGCGTCAGGAACCG
Source organism: Gammaproteobacteria bacterium (assembly GCA_043742765.1). Classification (GTDB taxonomy): domain Bacteria; phylum Pseudomonadota; class Gammaproteobacteria; order Steroidobacterales; family Steroidobacteraceae; genus FEN-1191. The sequence continues at coordinate 338 of JAYTXT010000266.1, forward strand.
CTCATCGAAGCGCCCGGCCACCGCGACCGGCCACTCCACCAGCGCCGTTACTTCATCCAGCAGGTCGGCGCCAATGAGCGCGCGGCCACCACTTGCTTGCATTGCGGCTTCGCGTACCTGCTGTTCTATCCGCGCACGCCGGTCCGCAAAGCTGGCAATCACCCAGCCGCGCCTCAGCAGCGTCTTTTCATAGCTCGCGGGAGCGCGCAGCGGCAATTCCCGCGGCGCATGAAAGCGATGGCCGCGCGTGCTGCGTCCGGCAACGGCATCGAGGATGGTGGCTGGAACGATGTCGGCGCCGTAGAGCATCACCAGCCAGTGCACCGGGCGTACGAACTGCGCCGCGCCCGCGCCCCAGCGCATGCGCTTCGGGACAGGCAGCGCGTTGAGCGCCGCGGTCACCAGTTCGGGCAGCAGCGCCACCGTCGCGGCGCCGGCCTTCGTGCCGCCGTACCACAAGTACTCGTTGTGCTTTTCGTCGCGCTCGCGGCCCAGTGCGTCGAGCGCCACGCCGCAGCTCGCGGCAAAGGCCTGCGCGGCGCGCGTCGGCGCTCCGGCGGCGTCGAAGGCCGCGCGCAGCGGGGGCCCGCGGCGGCGGACCGCCTGATCGCTCTGCCGCGCGGCGAGCCGCCGCACGCGCACCGCGAGGCGGCGCGGCGTGGCAAAGGATTCGATCGCGCCGTGCTTGAGTCCAGCGGCCGCGAGGCCGGCAGCGATACCTTCACGGAGCGAGCGCTCGAGCTGCAGCAGCGCCTTCGGGGGCAGTTCCTCGGTGCCCAGCTCGAACAGGAAATCGCGCCGCTCGATGTCGGCCGTTGCGCTCATGCGCTCGCCTGCACGGCCTGCGCGTTTGCAGCCGGCATGGCACTCTGGCCGCGGAGCAGCGGGAAACCCAGCGCCTCGCGGCTGGCGTAATAGGCCTTGGCGACGCCGCGCGCCAGCGTGCGTACGCGCAGGATGTAGCGCTGCCGCTCGGTGACCGAGATTGCGCGGCGCGCGTCCAGCAGGTTGAAAGTGTGCGAGGCCTTGAGCACCTGCTCGTAGGCTGGCAAAGCCAGCGGCACCGCCAGCAGCGCGGTGCAGGCCGCCTCGTGCTCGTCGAAATGACGCTGCAACACGGCCGTGTCCGCGTGCTCGAAGTTGTACGCCGATTGTTCGACCTCGTTCTGGTGAAACACGTCGCGGTAGGTCACGCGCCCGTGCGGGCCGTCGGTCCAGACGATGTCAAAGACGCTCTCGACGTTCTGCAGGTACATCGCCAGGCGCTCGAGCCCGTAGGTGATCTCGCCGCTCACCGGAGCGCAATCGAGCCCGCCCACCTGTTGGAAGTAGGTGAACTGGCTGATTTCCATGCCGTTGAGCCACACTTCCCAGCCCAGGCCCCAGGCGCC
>JAYTXT010000267.1:0-2831 GCA_043742765.1 Gammaproteobacteria bacterium
GGCGCGAAATGCTCGCGCTCACCCTGGCGACCGCGGCCACCGCGGCGTTGCCGCGCAGTGCCGGCGCCGGCACCGCGGGCGTCGCCGCCGGGGCGCCGGCCAGCCGCTTCGCGGCCCTGCTGGCGAGCTTTGCCGAAGAAATCCTGGAACTGAAACCCCAAACGGCAACCTCGCTGGGCCTCGACCATGGCGAGCGCCGTGCGCTCAAGAGCCGGCTGGACGAGAATTCCGTTGCCGCCGACGAGCTCTGGTCGTCACAGGTACACGCCATGCTGGCGCAGTTGCGCAAGATAGACCGCGCGCAGCTCACGCCGCTCGACCAGCTGCGGTACGACACCGTCAAGTATGCCGCGACCGCGGGCGCCGAAGGTTCCTGGTTTTCTTGCGGCCGGGCGGAGGCCGCTTTCAGCGGCGTCGCGCCCTTCCCGGTCACTCAACAGGACGGAGCGGTCACCGCCGTGCCCGAATTCCTGGATTCGCAGCACCAGATCGCGGATGCGGGCGACGCCGAAGCGTATCTCGCCCGCGTCGGCGCTTTCGCGCGCATTCTTGACATGGAAAGCGCGCGGATCGCGGCGCAAGCCGCCAAGGGCATCATGCCTCCGGCGTTTATTGCCAGTAATGCGCTGGGACTCCTCACTCAATACCGCCGCACGCCCATAGCGCAGCAGAAACTCGTGACTTCGCTGGTCACGCGCACCCGGGCGCTGGCCCTCAAGGGCGATTGGGAAAACCGCGTGACCCAGATCGTGGGCAAGCAGGTGTATCCGGCGCTCGATCGGCAGATCGCCGCTTTCGCCAAGGCAACGGCGAACGCGCCTGACACGGCCGGCATCGATCGGCTGCCCGACGGCGAGGATTATTACCGCTGGGCGCTGAAGCTCGGCACCACGACCGACATGAGTCCGCAGGAAGTGCATGCCGTCGGCCTCGAACAGAATCGGGCCATCCAGTCGCGCATGGATGCGCTCCTGAAGGCGCAGGGCATGACGCAGGGGAGCGTCGGCGAGCGCGTACTCTCGCTCAACAGCGATCCGCGCCAGCTGTTCGCGGACACCGACGAGGGCCGTGGCCAGCTGATCGACTACTGCAACGAGCGTATCGCCGCAACGCGGGCGCTGATGCCGAAGCTGTCACATCTGGCGCTCAAGGCCTCGCTGCGCGTCAAGCGCGTGCCCGCCGACATCCAGGACGGCGCCTCGCTCGGCTACATGAACGGCGCGTCCATCGATGGCGCGCGGCCGGCCACGTACTACATCAACCTCAAGTCGACCAAGCTGTGGCCCAAGTACCAGATCCCGACCCTGACAGCGCATGAAGGAATGCCCGGGCATGCCTGGCAGGGCGCCTACCTGAGCGAGCACAGCGGCGAAATCCCGCTGATGTTCCAGGTGATGGGGTTCAACGCCTATATCGAAGGCTGGGCGCTTTATGCCGAACAGCTGGTCGATGAACTGGGCATCTATGCCGATGATCCCTACGGCCAGATCGGTTACCTGCAGTTCCAGCAGTTCCGCGCCTGCCGGCTGGTGGTCGACACCGGCATCCATGCGATGAAGTGGACGCGCGAGCAGGCGATCCAGTTCCTGGTCGCGGAGACTGGTAGAGGGCGCGACGCAATGACCAGCGAGATTGATCGCTACTGCGTGAGCCCTGGCCAGGCCTGCGGCTACAAGATCGGTCACAACGAGATCCTGCGACAGCGCGAGCGCGCCCGTAAGGCGCTCGGTGAGCGCTTTGAGCTCGCGGCCTTCAACGACGCCGTGGTGAAAACCGGCGGCGTGCCGCTGGGCGTGCTCGGCGCCGCCGTCGATCAATTTGTGGCCGGGAGCCAGGCACCATGATCCGAACCGCCGCCGCACTCTGGTTTGGCGACCTGCGCACCGGAGACGGCTCGCTGACCACGCACAGCGGTGCACTGGAGCAGATGCCCTACGCGTTTGCGCCCCGCTTTGGCGACGCACCCGGAACCAACCCGGAAGAGCTGCTCGCCGCGGCGCATGCGGGTTGCTTCACGATGGCGGTGTGCGCGGCGCTGACGCGCGGCGGCTTCAAACCGACGCGGCTGTCGACCCAGGCGGCGGTAAGCCTCGAGCAGGTGGCGGGGACGTGGACCATAACTGCCTCGCACCTGGAAATGCGCGCCGTGGTGCCGGAAGTTACCGCCGAGCGCTTCGCCGAAATTGCGGCCGACGCCAAGGCCAACTGTCCGGTATCGCGGGCGCTGAATCTGGCTATTACCCTGGATGCTCAGCTCGAGACCGGGCGCTAGCGCGCAAGTCGCCTAGCCCATCCGGCGCACTGCCATGACCGTGGCGATGCCCAGTATCGTCAGCACCACCGAGCCCACGACGTGCAGGGCGATTTCGGTGCCTGCCAGCGCGAGCCGCCCCTGCTGCAACAGGCGGGCGACCTCGGCCGAGAAGGTCGAAAACGTGGTCAGCCCGCCCAGGAAGCCGGTGATCACCAGGAGCCGGAGTTCAGGCGCCATGCCAAGCGGAGCCGACAGCGCTTCCATGGCGACGCCCACCAGGTAGCCGCCCAGCAGGTTCGCCGCGAGCGTGCCGGGAGGAATTGCCGGGAACAGCCCGTTGATGCCCAGTCCCAGCAGCCAGCGCAGCACGGCGCCCAGCGCGCCACCGAAACCAATCAAGGCTATCGAGTTGAACACGCGTGAACACCGGCGGCTGGCACCCCGGCATCGTCCACGGAACCGCCGCCGACATCAAGCCCACAACGCTGTCAGCCATGACACGGAGCGAGGCGATCCCTAGGGCCTGTTCACACTTAGGATATCGATGCGTTGCTGCTCAAAAGGCTTTCAGACAAGG
>JAYTXT010000268.1:0-5060 GCA_043742765.1 Gammaproteobacteria bacterium
GCGTGCCATTGCGGCACGCCTGCAGAAATTGGCAAGCCGGGTGGGCTTTCTGGCGCGTCTGGGCGGCGACGAGTTCACGCTCGTAGTCCCGACCGTCAAGACCGCAGTCGCCATCGAACGATATATGGCGCATATCCTGCGCGAATTCTCGACACCGCTCCAGGTGGACGACCGCGATCTGCTCGTGAGTCTGAGCGCCGGCATCGCCCTCTACCCGCAACATGGCGATTCAGTCGAGTCGCTCCTGCGCGCCGCGGACTCCGCGCTGTACGACGCCAAGGACAAGGGGCGCAACGGCTTTCAGGTCTATCGAGCAGAGCTGCTGGCCGGCGCGTCGCATCGGTTTCACACGGAGCAGGCGCTCCGGCAGGCCATGGCCAACGGTAACTTCTTGCTTCACTATCAGCCTGAAGTTTCCTTGGCCTCCGGGAGGGCAACCGTCGTTGAAGCTCTGCTGCGATGGCGACGGCCCGACGGGCGGCTCGCGGCGGCGGGCGAGTTCATCGAGATTGCCGAGCAATCTGGTCTACTGCTTGAGCTCAGCGAGTGGCTGCTGCGCACCGCCGTTGATGCAGCCCGGGAGCTGCGTTCGGGTTCCTGGCCCAATGGCAGGGTCGCCATCAACATCTCCGCGCAGCAGTTCCTTGCCGGCCGCTTTGTGGCGACGGTGCAGAAAGTGCTGCACGCCGCCAGAATGCCCGCGGATTGCCTCGAGATCGAACTCACGGAAAGCGCCCTGCAGACGGGCCCGCGCGCCACCGAGGCCCTGCACGAACTGCGGCGCCTGGGCGTTGCCGTAGCGCTGGACGATTTCGGTACCGGCTACTCGACATTCAGATGCATCGAGGAGTTGCCCCTGACGCGCGTCAAACTCGATCGCAGCCTGGTCAAGGACATTGAAGACAACGCGAATGCGGCGGCCTTCGCGCGCTCGTGTGTCCAGCTCTGCCACAGTCGCGGGCTTGGAGTCACCGTCGAGGGCATCGAGCGGCCGGGCCAGCTCGACGCCCTGGTCGGATGTGGCGACATACAGATCCAGGGTTTCTTGATCGCCCAGCCCGCACCGCTCGATGAGATCGTCCGATTCATACCGAAGGCGCCCGCACGCATGGCCGCCGTGTGGCCGAAGCGGGCCGACCGCTCCTACGAAGACAAGGAACACAGCGAGACATCGGCAGTGGCCTTCCTGAGGTCCCGCCCTCGCTGATGTGCGCGCGACGGCAGCAGCCCAGCCCGGCAGGTACGCCACCAGGGTTTGATTTCCTCGGCTTGAGCCGCTTCGACCGCAGCGCCGACTCAGGCGCTCGCGAAACTGCCGCCGCCTTTCCGGACTCATCTGCGACCAATGCTGCTGCACGCGCCCCCGCAGTGCTGCCTGTGGCCCATGCCGCTCAAGAATCGACCGAATATTGAGTCACACACCTGGAATTCATAGCGGGTTCGTCTGACGCAGGTTGTGCCCCCAAACGAGGTGCTGCATGATCGGGCACCAAGGAACTCGCGGGATCCACTGATGGAAACGACCCCAAAGAAGCGCCGGCGGCGGTGGCCATACCTGTTGGCGATCATCGTACTGGGCCTGGCCGCCTACACCGGCTTCGTGCTCTGGTGGTCGTATTCCGAGGGCGAGCGGGTCGGCATCCTGCAGAAACTCTCGCACAAGGGCTGGGTCTGCAAGACCTACGAGGGCGAGCTGGCGCTGTACGTGATCAGCGGCGTGACGCCGCAGATCTTCAGCTTCACAGTGCGCGACCCGGCGGTCGCCCGGCGGCTGAACGACGCCCTCGGGGAACGCGTGCGGCTGCACTACACTGAGCATCGCGGGCTGCCGTCCAGTTGTTTCGGCGATACCGGATACTTTGTCGACAGCGTACATGCAGTGGACCCACCCGCTGCGATGCCGGTATCCCCCGGCCCAGGCGTCGTGGCGCCGCCGCGGTAGACCCCTTACACTACCCCACGGCAATCAACGAACCACTTTGGAGCAAGGCACATGGGCAAGGGAATGGACCGCAAGAAGGAAGCCAAGAAGAAACCCGCGTTGACACTGATGCAGAAGCGGGCAGCCAAGGCCGAGAAGAAGAAACAGAAATAGTGCCGCCACAGCAGCTGGCGCCAGGCGGGCCGCATCACCGCGGCCCTGCCCGATTTGCTGCGGCCCGCGGGCCGCGATGAAAACCCCCCGAGGTCTTCAGCCCCTGATCGAAGACGGCAAGATCGACGCGGTCCTGCGCCAGCTCAAGAGCGGCAAGGAAGCCTCGGTCTACGTCGTCGCCTGCGGCGGGCAGGTCTGCTGCGCGAAAGTCTACAAAGAGGCTGAACGCCGCGGCTTCCACAAGCTCGCCCAATACCAGGAAGGCCGGAAGACCCGCAACAGCCGTGACACCCGCGCACAGGGCAAACGCAGCCGCCATAGCCGCGATGTGCAGGAATCCGCCTGGAAGAACGCCGAGGTCGAGGCGCTCTACCGCCTGGCGGGCGCCGGCGTGCGCGTGCCCGCGCCGCACGACGCGCACGAGGGCGTGCTGCTGATGGAGCTGGTGGTGGACGCGCAGGGCAACCCCGCACCGCGGCTCAACGAGGTGACGATGACGCCGGAGCAGGCGCGCACCTGGCACGCGTTCATGATGGCGCAGATCGTCCGCATGCTCTGCGCCGGGCTGATTCACGGCGATCTTTCCGATTTCAACGTGCTGGTGGATGTCCGCGGACCGGTAATCATCGATCTGCCACAGGCGGTGAATGCCGCCAGCAACAACAACGCCTTCGCCATGCTGGAGCGCGACGTCAACAACATGCGCGCCGCCTTTGCCGCCGCCGCTCCGGAGCTGCTCGCCACGAGCTATGCCCACGAAATCTGGAGTCTCTACGAGGCCTCGGAACTCACGCCGGAAACCGTGCTGACGGGACGATTTGTCCACGACCTGGCCGCGGCTGACGTCGGCATGGTGCTCGATCACATCGAGGCGGCGCGCGAGGAAGCGGAAGCACGCCAGCGGGGACGCGAACTGGCCGAGGCGGGCACCGCCTGACGACCCGCCCGCCCGGCGGGTTAATGCCCGTTCAGACCCGATCGCCGCGCAAAGCCGCGAACGCCTGCTCCATGGCCTGCCGCTGCAGGTGCGCCTCGTAGAGTGACAGCGCCGGGATCCAGGAATCAGCTGCTTCCGGCGCGGCGACCGGAAGGTCGTTGGCCACCTGGGCGGGAGCAATCAGTCCCCGCTGCCGCAAGGCACGGGCAAACGAGGGTGGGCTGGCCATGCCCATGGCCGGGAGCGGTTGCAAGGCTCGGAACATCGGGGCCGGAGTGATCTCCATTTTCGGATTATTCATCGTCGCGTCCATTTAGAAAATAGGTATCTGCCAGTATTGACCCGCTAACGCGCTGCCTGGTTCCAACCAAAAGTGTCGGCCTTGAACGACAGCAGCGCTACTGAACTCACAGCTTAGGCGGAACGGATTACGTTGCGATGACACCAAGGAATCTCCTGCTCCGGCGCGCCAAAGTGCAAAATAGGGCAGCCCACCTGCCGGAGATGCTGCATGTCCATGAACAGGATCCGACCCACCACGCTCGGGCGCGCCGGCGGCAAGCAGTACGCGATCAAGGTCCCCGAAGTCACGCTGATCTTCTGGATCATAAAGATTGCCGCGACCACCCTGGGCGAAACCGGGGGCGACGCGGTATCGATGTCCATGAATCTGGGTTACCTGGTCGGCACCGGGATCTTTGCGGTCGTATTCATCACCGCCGTCAGCTGGCAGATTGCCGCTGAGGGTTTTCGCCCTGCCCTCTACTGGACCACCATCATTGCGACCACGACGGTGGGAACCACGCTGGCCGACTTTGCCGATCGCTCGCTCGGCATCGGCTACGCCGGCGGCACCAGCCTGTTGCTGACATTGCTGTTCGCTTCGCTCTATACCTGGTATCGCACCATGGGCTCGGTTTCGATCGACACGGTCAGCAGCCCCCGCGCCGAAGTCTTTTATTGGGTCACGATCATGTTCTCGCAGACGCTCGGCACCGCACTGGGGGACTGGACCGCGGACTCGGCCGGCCTGGGCTACCTGGGCAGCGCGGCGCTGTTCAGCGCACTGCTCGCCCTGGTCGTGGCCGCGTACTACCGGACGAAGCTGTCGCACACGCTGCTGTTCTGGACGGCCTTCGTGCTCACCCGCCCGCTCGGCGCCGTGGTCGGCGATTTCCTGGACAAGCCGCTCGCCGCCGGTGGGCTGGCGCTGAGCCGCTATACGGCGTCCGCGGTGCTGCTGCTGTTTATCGCCGCGTGCATCTACATGTTCCCGCAAAGGGCGGCCAGCAAGACGCACTGACCGCCCGATGCGCGCTACGTGGATCAGGCCCATTCTTTACCTGCTGCCGGCCTGCCTGGCGCTGCAGCTCCGGCCCACGCCGGCACTGGCCGGCCCGCCCTATCTCACCGATGATCCCGTGCCGACCGACTACCGGCAGTTCGAAATCTATGGTTTCGCGGACGGCACCGGGAACAGCGGCGGCACGGCCACGGATCTCGGCGTCGACTTCAACTACGGCGGGCGACCGGACCTGCAACTGACCGTGGTCCTGCCGATCGCCTTCGAGCACCCGCGCGGCGAGATCTCGTCCGTGGGTTTCGGCAACATTCAACTCGCGGCAAAGTACCGCTTCCTGCATCAGCGCGAATCCGGCTGGGATGTCGCGGTCTTCCCACGCGTATTCCTGCCCAGCGGTTCGCCGCGCGTCGGCGAGCGTCATGCCTACCTCCAGCTGCCCCTTTGGCTGGGCCGGGACCGGGGGAAATGGTCTACCTTCGGCGGCGGCGGCTGTGAATTCAACCAGGCCGGGAACTCACGAAACTCCTGTTTTGCGGGCTGGGTGCTGGCCCGCCAGGTTCTGCCATCGCTCCAGCTGGGCGTGGAGATGTTCCACCAGACGGCGGACGCCACCAACGCGTTCGACAAGACGGTGTTCGGCGCCGGAATCCGCTGCGACGTCAGCCAGCACGCGCACCTGCTCGCCTATGCGAGCCGCGGCATCCACAACGCGCAGTCCGAGCACC
>JAYTXT010000269.1:0-1652 GCA_043742765.1 Gammaproteobacteria bacterium
ATCAATGGCCGCGTTGACGGTGACGATGCCGCATGGCTGGACGAGCATCTCGCAGACTGCGCCGCCTGCCGTGCCGAGCTGGCGGCGGAGCGGCGCATACGCGAGGCGATCACCCGCGAACCCACGGTGGAATTTGCACCGCAGGCCTCGTTCAACAGCCTGTGGAAACGCATTGAGGCCGATGCGCATGAAGCACCGGCGGAGGCAGCCGCTGCCACGCCGCGCGCGGACCACGGGCCGCGACCGGCGCGCGCGCGTGCGCGTCCCTGGCTGCGCGTCGCGCTGGCGGCGCAGGCCGCCACAATTCTCGTGCTCTGCGGCGTACTGTGGCAGCGGCCGTCGGCCAGCGCCTATCGCACTGTGACCGACGCGCCACCTGGTCCGATAGTTTCCAGCCCCGTGGTCAAGGCGATCTTCGATGATCGGGTGCGGCTGGCCGACGTCAAGGAAATTCTGGCCGGCAGCGGCCTCGTGATCGTCGCGGGTCCCAGCGAAGCCGGCATCTACGTACTGGTGGCGCGCGATGCGCACGCCCGGACCATTTCTCCCGCGACACTGGGGCGCCTGCGCACCGACCCGCGGGTGCGCTTCGCCGAGCTCGGCGCACCATAGCCTGCGCCCGCGATCCAGCGCATGAATCGCATTCGCTACGCCACGGCGGTCACACTACTCCTGCTCGCAGGCTGTGCCACAACGGCCGGTCCCGGCACCGCGGCCCGCGACACACTCGCGCTCGCCTCGCGTGCCGACGCGGCCCATTTCATCGTGGTCGCTGTGGCCAACGATCCGGGACCGCAGGCGGTCCACGCAGGCAGCAGCGCGCGCGGCTACAGCGATGGCGGCGGCTACGGGGTCAGCGATGGCGCGCGGCGCGCGATGCGCGCCCTTGAGAGTGACTACCACCTGCAACCGGTCGCGGCCTGGCCCATTAACCTGCTGCACCTGCAGTGTGCCGTGTTCGCGCTGCCGGGCGGAGTCACACGCGAGGCGATGCTGGTGCGGCTCCAGGGCGACAGGCGCGTCGCGCTCGCCGAACCGCTCCAGGACTACAGCGTACGCAGCACGCAGGCCGATCCGTACGCAGCGGTGCAGTCGGGCCACGAGCGCATGGACATCAGCCAGGCCCACCGCATGTCGCGCGGTCGCGGCGTGCGCATCGCGCTCATCGACACCGGCCTCGCCAGCGATCATCCGGACCTGAAGGGCCGCATCGACACTCAGCGCAACTTCGTCGATGCCGACGCCAGGCAATTCCAGCTGGATCGGCACGGCACGGCGATCGCCGGCGTGATCGCCGCCAATGCCAACAACGGCGTCGGAATCGCCGGGGTCGCACCGGAAGCGCGGCTGCTGGCGCTCAAGGCCTGCTGGCAGCTGCAGGACGGGCGTGACGACGCGCGCTGCAACTCATTCACACTGGCGCAGGCACTCGCCAGCGCTGTGGAACTCAAGGCCAGGATCATCAACCTCAGCCTCACCGGCCCGCCCGACCCGCTGCTGGCCGCGCTAGCGGAACGGGCGATGCGAGAAGGCATCATCATCGTGGGGCCCGAAGGCGACGGACCCTCGTTCCCCGGGAGCCTGCGCAACGTGCTGGGCGTGGCGCGTTCCGAAGACCAGGCGGTCGGCGCCGGCGTGCTGCAAGCGCCCGG
>JAYTXT010000270.1:0-1764 GCA_043742765.1 Gammaproteobacteria bacterium
TCCGTGCGCCAGCGGCACCGAGACTCGACAGGCGGGCCCGCCGGCGCGGCGCGCGGCGCGCCAACAGCGGCATGCCAGTGCGCTGTGCGATCGTGGTCAGCGCCAGGAACACTTCGTCAATGCGCACCAGCGCCGGCAGCAAGGCATCGCCGGTGCACGCCGCCGTTGCGCGCGGCACATCGAGTGCCGTCAGGGTCTGCTCGAACAACAACGCCAGCGACGGCATTGACAGCGCTGCGGAACGCCTGAACAGGCGCGAGTAAAGCGCATGCAACCGGTTGAGCTTGACCTGGAACTCTGCGGGTGCGCGCGCGCGCTGCTGCAATTGCGTGCGTACGCGGGTGAGCGTGCGCGCGGCGTAGGTCATGAAATTGCGCAGTGCCGTGCGATCGACCTGCAGCAACTCGCCCAGCAGTACGTTTTCGTCGCGCAACCGCAGCAGTTCGGGCGCGGCGGATTCGGCGTGGTTCATGTCAGGCAGCATGGGCACTGCGTGCCGCCGCCGGCGTTGCGACCAGCTGGTCGAGTTCGACCACCACGGATTCAATGCCGGCAAAGCGCTGTTCGCGCTCGCGTGCCATCAATCGTGCCAGCAGCGGTTCGTAGGCCGACAGTTCCGGGGGTAAGGCAGGGCGTTGGCCCGATACGTGCTGCTGCATGAGGTCCATGGCCGTGAGTCCGGTATAGGGCTTGCGGCCGGTGAGCATTTCATAGAACACTACGCCCAGCGCGTACTGATCGCTGCGTGCATCGAGTTCGCGGCCCTGAACCTGTTCGGGGCTCATGTAGTAGGGCGAGCCACGCAGCACGCCGACCGCAGTGCTGTGGGTGTCGGCATTCAGGTGTTTGGCCAGGCCGAAATCGATGAGCACTACCGAACCGTCCGGGCGCAGCATGACATTCGGTGGTTTGAGGTCGCGATGCAGGATGCCGGCGCCATGCACTACGCCCAGGGCAACGGCGATGCGGCGCGCGTAGGCGACGGCCTCGTCGCTGTGCAGCGGGTGCAGGAGCCGTTGCTTGAGATCGCCGCAAGGGAAGTATTCCATCGCCAGGAACTCGCGGCCGTCATGGATACCGTAGTCGTAGATATCGACGATCGCCGGGTCACGGAGTGCGGCAATCGCCGCGTATTCACGGGCGAACTGCTGCATGTCGCCGGGGTCGCCGTCGACGGGCTGGCTGATCTTCAGCGCCACGGAGCGCTGCAGCGCCGCGCTGTGCGCCAGCCAGACGCTGGCCCGGGCGGAATGGCCAAGCTGGCGCAACAGGGTGTAGCGCGGGATTTCCAGGCCCGGCGCGACCTGATCATTGTGGCGGTGTCCCGCGGTGGTGAGGCGACGGGCGCGGCGCCGGCTCGCGTGCAACACTTTGCGCAGCGTCCGTTCCAGCAATCGCGCGTCGAGCAGGTCGCGCGGCAGGTAGGCGGCGGCGCCGAGGCGGATCGTCCGCATCGCCGCAAGCTCGTTGCCGTGCGCGGCCACCACGATCAGCGGTGGCAGGAGCGGTTCGCGGCGCAGTTCGCGCAGCCAGTCGGTGCCTTCACTCTGGTCGCCGGCTGTCTTGCCGAAACCTGCGCACAGCAGCACGGCGTCGTAGTTGCGGCGGGTGATGGTGTCGAGGCGACGGGCGAACTGCTCAAGATCGAGACTGGGCGGTTCGGCGTCTGGCCAGAGCGTCTGCAGGTGATGCCGCAACCACTGGCGCTGCTGCTCATCCCGGCCAGCGATGAGGATCCGCGGCGTCACACTCGCGCTCCGCGCA
>JAYTXT010000271.1:0-6874 GCA_043742765.1 Gammaproteobacteria bacterium
CTTCCAACCCGACCTACCCCGGATGCGTGGTTAATCTGGCCATCGGCCAGGACTGCGGCACGCCCGCCGACCCGCGCTTCCCGACCTCCGCCTTCAGCGTGCCGGCCGGCGGCACCTACGACGCGACCAACGCTGCGCTGCAGCCCTACGACGACAAGCTCGACCTGGCGAGCCTCGTGGGCACGGTCGACATGGGCATGGCGACGTTCACGAGCGCGACCTCGGTCTACCGCGACCGGTCGGAGGCGACCACCGAGATCGTCGGCAACTTCGTGATCCCCGGCGTCCTTAACTACCTCGATGCCTACTCCGCTTATTACCACAACTATCCGCGGCCGCTGGCACTGGAAACGACCCCCGTCAACGAGAACTCCTTCACGCAGGAAATGCGCCTGGTCTCGAACCACGGCGTGAAGTTCGACTACGTGGTCGGCGCCTTTTACCGCAACCAACGCGTCTCCTCGGACACGCGCCAGTACCTCACCGGCGCCACGGATTTCATCGAGGCTGTTAACGGGTTCCCGCCGACAGGCAACGCCGCCGCATTCCCGGACCTCGAGTTCAGGTACGACCGCGAGACGCGCTTCGTCGACGAGGCGCTGTTCGGCGAACTCACTTACCACGCCACGAGTGCGTGGCAGTTCACCGCCGGCGCGCGCTTTTTCCGTCAGACCTTCGACGGCAAGGCCGTGGAACTGATTCCGCTCGCCGACCCGGTGACGGACTACGGCCCGACCGTGCACCAGTCGGTCAGCGATCACGTCATCAAGCTCAATACCTCCTACGAGCTCAACGCCACGACCCGGATCTACGCGACCTATTCGGAGGGCTTCCGCCGCGGCGGCGCGAACGCCCTGCCGAACTCCGGTGGCTATAAATCGCTAGACGCCTACCAGACGTTTGCACCGGACCTGGCAAAGAACTACGAAATCGGCCTCAAGGGCACGGCCTTCGGGCAACGGCTCCGTTACAGCGCCGACGCGTTCCTGATCGACCTCGACAACTTCCAGTTCGCGCTTGCCAACCTGTCGGGCATTCCCGGCACGTTCAATGGCCGGGCGGCACGCTCCAAGGGCACCGAGCTTGAAGTGCAGGCGCGCATCACGAACCGGCTGAGCGCCACCTTTGGTCATGCCTACACGGATGCGACCGTGACCAAGGCATTGCAGCTCTTCGACTGGGGTTATTGCCCTGACTACATAGATACCTGTCAGTTGATATCGCTGCGCCCGGGGGCCGCGCTCCCGGGCGTTCCGAAACAGACGCTGAGCGCAGCGCTCGATTACCAGCTGCCACTGGCCCGTGGCGGCAGCTCACCCTGGTCGCTCGACTTCCATGCCGACCTCGTGTACCGCGATTCGGCCGGTTCGGTGATCGACCCCCTGTCGCGCAGCTACTTCGTCATCCCGTCCAGCACGATGACCAACGCATCCGTGACGCTGGCGGCCGCTGCACGGTGGAGCTGCGCCCTGTTCGTCAACAACGTCTCGAACGAGGCCGGTTACAGTGGCGGCCGCGGCACGGCGAAGGATCCGGCGACGCAATCACCGCTCCCGAACTTCACCGCGACCCGCGTGGTCGCCCGGCCACGGACGATCGGGCTGCGGGTGGGTTACAAGTTCTGAAGTGAGCTTCGACCTGCAGACCACCTGCTACTTCGTCAACCCGGCGTATCGGCGGGCAGCGGGTCCGACGCACCAGGTGGTCGACCCGGCCACACTCGAGCCGGTGGGCGTGTACGCCGACAGCCAGGCGCCCGAGGTCGAATCGGCACTCGATGCGGTGACGAGCGCGCAGCGCTCGTGGCGGCGCTGCGATGCCAAGACGCGCGCGAAGACCCTGCACGCACTGGCGAACGCCATCGAGACCGCCGACCTGCGCCGCTGCGCCGAGCTGATGACGCGCGAGATGGGCAAGCCTTATCCGGAAGCCATCGGCGAACTGGCGAACTGCGGCTCGATCTTCCGCTACTACGCCGAGATGGCGCGCGACGAAGCCGGCAAGGTGGCCGGCACGACCGAGGCGGGCTCGTTCCAGTACGCGCGCTACGAGCCGCTCGGCGTCAGCGTGCACATCATCCCGTTTAATTTTCCGATCCTGATCAGCTGCTGGACGGTGGCCGCCTCGCTGGCCGCGGGCAATGGCTGCATCATCAAGCCGGCGCCCGCGACGACGCTGTGCACACTGGAGTTCATGCGGCTGTTCGCGGCGCTCCCGGAGGGCCTCGTCGCCTGCCTGCCCGGTGGAGCCGCGGTGGCGGAGGCGCTGATCGCATCAAGCCGCACCCACGCGGTGGCCTTCACCGGTTCCGTTGCGGCCGCCAAATCCGTTGCGCAGGCCGCCGCTTCGCGCCTCAAGCCCGCGATCATCGAGGCTGGCGGGAGCGATCCGATGATCATCAGCGCGTATGCGCCGATCGATGTGGCCGCCGCGGGCGCGGTGACCTCGGCGTTTCATCTCTCCGGCCAGATCTGCACCTCCTCGGAGCGCTTCTATGTGGTCGACGCGGTGCATGACGCGTTTGTCGCGGCCTTCGCCGAGCGCACGCGCGCCCTGCGCATTGGGCACGGGCTCGCCCGCTCGGAGATCGGACCGCTGGTAAGCGAAGCGGCGCGCGCCAAGGTCATGCGCCTCGTCGATGACGCGCGCGCGCGCGGTGCGCAGGTCGTCACCGGCGGGCGCATACCGGACGCGCATGCGCGCGGCTGGTTCTACGAGCCGACGATCCTCACGGGCGTGACCCACGAGATGGCGATCATGCGCGAGGAGTGTTTCGGCCCGGTGGCGAGCATCTGCCGCGTCGCCGATTTCGATGCGGCGATTACGCTCGCCAACGACAGCGAGTTCGGGCTGGGCGCCTGCCTGTTCACCACCAGCCTCGAGGAAGCGATGGAAGCCGCGGAACGGCTCGAGGCCGGCATGGTGTGGGTCAACAATCCGCTGATCGACAATGACGCCCTGCCTTTCGGCGGCTGGAAAATGTCCGGCATGGGGCGTGAACTCTCGCGCCTCGGCCTCGACGCGTTTCGCCGTTCGAAGATGGTGATCATCGATCATAAGCCCACCATTCATGGCTGGTGGTATCCCTATCCGGACGCCTGGTTCTACGATGCCGGCGGCCGCAAGCCCGGCTGACACGCAGGAAATGCCGCAGCCATGAACGTGCAACCCGCAACCCACCGAGCCCGCGCTGTCTGGTCCCCGATCGTACTGGCGTGCCTCGGCGCCACCTGGTTCCTGTGGGGCACGATGTACCTCGCCATCAAGTGGGCGCTGGTGAGTTTCCCGCCCTTCTACCAGATGGGCAGCCAGTTCGTGGCGGCGGGCGCCGTGCTGGCAATCATCGCGCGAGCGCGCGGATCCGCCTGGCCGACCGGGAAGGAATGGCTCGGCGGCGCCATCATGGGCACACTACTGATCAGCGGCGGCTACGGCTTCATGGCCATGGCCGAGGGGAGCGTGGGCTCGGGACTCGTGGTCGCCTTCACGGCCATCGTGCCAACCATGGTCGTGCTCGGCGAGTGGCCCTACGGCGTGCGGCCCGATCGCCAGCAGGCGGCGGGCGTTGCCTTCGGTCTCGTCGGCATCGTGATGATGACGCAGGGACAGGCGTTCAGCGCTTCACTGGGCGGACTGCTGGCCGTCATCATTTCTTCCGCGACCTGGACGCTGGGCAGCGTGTGGTCCGTGCACGGACTGCCGGGCGGCGCGAAGATCCACACCGCCACGGGATTCATGGGGCACGCCAGCCAGATGCTCATCGGTGGCGCCGTGTTGCTGGTTGCGTCCTGGGTAATCGGTGAGCAGCCGAGCTGGCCACCGGCTCCGATCGCGCTCGCGTGCTGGATCTACGTCATGATCGCCGGATCGCTGATCAGCTATACCGCCTACCTGACGCTGCTTGAGCGCACCACGCCGGCACTGGCCACCAGTTACACCTACGTCAACCCGGTGGTCGCGCTGTTGCTGGGCGTCACGCTGGGAGAGGAATTAGTCAGCGGCTTCGAATGGCTGGCCGTCGCCGTGGTCCTCTCCGGCGTCGTCCTGCTGATGTGGCGGCGGGGCGCAGACACGCAACGGCAGCATTAGCCGCTCTCAGCCAGCGTCGCTCATCATCGCTCCTCTAGCTCAGGCGATCCAGCAACCGGAAATACTGAATCAGCCCGCTGGCATAGAGCTTGTGCAGGCGGTGCAGCGGCAGAGGCCGCAGCGGGGTCACCCCGAACGGGTGCGTCGCGGAGCGCCCCAGCAGTTGCTGTCCAAGCGACGTGCCCAGCGCCGACATGAGCCCGATCCCGCGCCCGTTGCAGCCAAGGGCCAGCCAGAGCCCGGGCCTGGGCTGGTGTACGTGCGGCAGGTAATCGCGCGTCAGTGCCACTTTGCCGGCCCAGCAATACTCCACCGGAACGCCCTGCAGTTGCGGATAGAGCCGCACCATGCCACGGATCAGTTCGTCGTAATCGCGCGGCTGCGCCGTGCGGAACGGCCCACGCCCGCCGAATACCAACCGCCCCTGCGGCCCGATGCGAAAATAGTTCATGACCCTGCGGCTTTCCGACACCGCTTGCCGCTGCGGCAGGATCTGCGCCAGGAGCGATGCGGAGAGCGGCGCCGTGGCCAACTGCAGGCTGCTGGCGGGGAGTACGCTTTGTCGAAGGCCGGGCCACAAGTCGTCGGTATACGCGTTGGTGCAGACGAGTATTGAATCGGCGCTGAGCGTAGGCCCGTGCGCCAGCCTCAGCTGCCAAAGCTCCCTCTGTCTGCTGATAGCCGCCGCGCTCGACTCCGTGTAGATGTCGGCGCCGGCCCCCTGCGCCGCGCGCACCAGTCCGTACAGGTAGTTCAGCGGCTGAAGGGTGCCTGCATTGCGATCGAGCCATCCGCCGCGATAGGCACCAGTGCGGCTGCCGAGGAGCGACTGCACTGCGTGCGCTTCCAGCACCACGGCGTCACCGCCCCACTGGTTGCATTCGGCAACGCGCACCTTTATTTCCGGCAGGGCTGCGCGCGAGGCAGCCGCCTGGATCCACCCGCTCCGCACGAACTCGCAGTCCATGCCGTACTCGCGGACCAGCTCGAACACCCGCTCAGCGCTGCGCGTGACATAGCGGATGACCGCCTCGCCGCGCTCGCGGCCCAGCCGGGCAATCAGTTCAGAAGGACCGCTCTTGAGGCCGGGAATCACCTGGCCCCCGTTCAGCCCGCTCGCTCCTGCTGCCAGCGCGCCCTTCTCGACGACGGCCACCCGGGCCCCGCCCGTCGCCAGCGCGAGCGCCGCCGTGACGCCCATGTAGCCCGCGCCGATCACGGCGACGTCCACGCGCCTGGATTCGCTCAGCGCAATAGTCGGCGGCGCCTGGTGCGCGCCGCTCGCCCAGACGGGGCCAAACGTCATCACCGACTGATTTCCCCCGCTTGCATTGCGCACATGCTTACAGAAGCGCTCATATCTGTAAACGGATTTATGGTATCGTTTATCGATGCACTTTGAAGCGGGCAACCGCCCCGGTGTTCGTCCCGCGTGTTGTCAGGAGTCGCCATCGTGGCAGGAAAGCCGAAACAGAAACTCTCGCCGTTGTTCAATCGCTCGCTCGAGAAGGGCATCGTCATACTGCAGTCCTTCGGCGCCAGGCGGCGGACGATGACGCTGGCCGAACTGGCCGAAGCCGCCCGGATCAGCCGGGGCTCCGCCCAGCGCAGCGTCCACACGCTGCAGGCGATGGGGCTCATCGAGAAACATCCGCGCACCCGGCGCTTCCAGCTCACGCCCAAGGTCATGAGCGTCGGCTGCAATTACCTGGAGGCAGACGCGCTGATTGATGCGGCCAATCCTTTCCTGGCCAAGCTCAGCAGCACCTGCAACGAGAATACCAACCTGACGGAGCCCGATGGCCTCGAGATGGTGTACGTCGCCCGGTTTCCCAGCCACAAGCACATTCCGATACACGTGCCCATTGGGCGGCACCTGCCGATGTACTGCACCTCGGCGGGACGCGCTTATCTTTCGGGGCTCCCCGACCCCGAGGTCATGGCCATACTCAAGGCATCGGAGCGTCGCGCCTACACGCCTCTTACCTGCACTGATGTCCCGACGCTCATGGAACTGGTGCGCCAGGCGCGGACCAGGGGTTTCGCCATCAACAACCAGGAATACTACCTGGGCGACATCAACGTGGCCGCGCCGGTGCTCGATTCCCGCGGCCGGTCCATTGCCGCGATTCACGTCTCGGCACCGGGCGCCCGCTGGGAACTGGCGGCCGTGATGAAGCGGCTCGGGCCCATGGTGATTGAATATGCGCGCGCGGTCTCCAACGCGGCGCGAGCGCTGGACTAGCCCGGAAGCGTCGGGCCACCGGCGCCCGATTGACGCTCCCGGAGCGCGGGCATAGACTCTATCTTAATACGATTTGACCAGTTCGATAATCGATATCAGCAACTGGGGGCCGCGGCCGGATCGACACCAGGGGGATCTCATGCACTCAGCCCGTTCCGTTCACTCCTCCTTTGCGGCGCACGCTCGCCGGGCAAAGGTCATTGGCCTGGTCGCCGGCGCGTTGTCGGTGTGCATCCTGCCTGCAATAGCGCAGGCTGCCGACAATACGCTCGAGGAGATCGTCGTCACCGCACAGCGCGTGACCGAGCGCTTGCAGGACGTGCCCATCGCCATCACGGCGCTGTCGGCAGCCGATCTCGAGGCCCACGGCGTGCGCCAGGCCGGCGACATCACCGCCAGCGTACCCAATATGCTCCTCAACTCGCCCTATGGTCCGGAGGCCCAACCGACCTTCACGCTGCGCGGCGTGACCACGCAGGATTTCAGCGAGAACCAGAGCAGCCCGGTGGCGATGTACGTCGACGAAGTGTACAAGAGCGT
>JAYTXT010000272.1:0-2979 GCA_043742765.1 Gammaproteobacteria bacterium
TTTTCGAACATTGCCAGACCCTTGCGCGCATCGGCCAGCGCCAGATCCTGCGGCGTGGTCACGATCAGCGCCCCGGACACCGGAACCCGCTGTGCGAGCGTGAGCTGGATATCCCCGGTCCCCGGCGGCATGTCGACCACCAGGTAGTCGAGGTCGCCCCAGGCCGTATCACCCAGCAGCTGGGTGAGCGCCTGGGTCACCATCGGGCCCCGCCAGACCACCGCCTGCCCGGCATCCACGAGGAACCCGATCGACATGGCCTTGATCCCGTGCGCCTCGAGCGGCACCAGGTGCTTGCCATCCGGCGCGGTCGGCCGCTGCCCCTCGAGCCCCAGCATCAGCGGCTGGCTGGGCCCGTAGATATCGGCATCGAGGATCCCGACACGGGCGCCGCCGGCCGCCCAGGCCAGCGCCAGATTGGCCGCGACCGTCGATTTGCCGACCCCACCCTTACCGCTCGCCACGGCGACGATGTTGCTGACGCCCGGGAGCGGCTTGAGGGGTCGCTGGACACTATGAGCAACGATGGCCGCACGCAGTTCGACACGCACGCGGCAAGCGGCAATGCCCGCTGTCGCCAGGTGCGCTGCCAGAGAGGAGCGGAACTGCTCCTCATAGCCGATGACCGGGATGCCCAGTTCAACCGTGCCACCGACCTCTGTTTCACTGACCCTCAGGCCATCCAGGGCCCCCGCCTCGAGCAGGGTCTGCTGGAGGTAAGGATCTGTGTACTGCTCCACAGCGGTGCGGATCTGTTGGACCTTGTCAGCCATGGGAACGGGTGCCAGCGGGGGTGAATTCGGGGCCGGGATTCTAGCCTGTCGCGCGCCGCGCCGCAGACCGGACACAGGTCACAGGCGGCGCACCCGGCCATGGCATAATGTTCAATCCATGGCTTTTCTCTCGAATTTCAGGGCGGACCGACTGATCATGCTGATCAAGTCGTCCAAGGACATCCTGGGCACCGAGGCCCAGAAGGCGGTCGCCAAGCTCAAGGAGCTGGGCCCGCCGGCCATACCGTCGGTGCTGGCAGCGCTCCCGGAGGCCGACAAGCACACCACCGTGGCCTTCGTCGACGTGCTCGCCTCGCTCGCCAACCTCAAGACCTTCCCGATTTACGTCGAGGCGCTCGTGCAGGGCAGCGCCCGCGTCATCGCCGGCGTGGGCTGGGCCCTGACCAGCGCCCGCAGCTACCCGCCGCACCTGCTGCTGGACGCCCTTGCCAAGCCCGGCATCTCCAAGTCCACCGTCCTCGAGGTCATCAACGCGCAGCGCACGCGCTTCAGCGTCCGCGAGCTGCTGACCGCCGCCTACGCCCAGGAATCCAATGAAAAAGCGACCCTGTTCCGCATCATCGGCGAAACCGTCGATGACGCCGGGGTGCCGGAACTCCTGGGCCGGCTGCAGGGCAAGGATGCCATGGCGCGGCTCCTCATCCTGGGCATCCTCGGCCGCTTCAATCGCCCTGACGTGCGCACCGCGCTCCAAGGGCAGCTGGGCGACGGCAACAAGCTGATCCGCTCGGCAGCGCTCGCGGCGCTGGCCAAGATGGACGGCCCGATCGAGGTCGAGCGCATCTGCGCGCTGCTGCAGGACCCCGAGATCGAAGTACAAAACCGCGCCGTCGAGGTGCTGATCAAGGCGCGCGACCCGGAGACCATCCGTCACCTGGTGCCGGTGCTCAAGGACGAAAACGAATACGCCAGACGTGCCGCGGTCGAGGTGCTGAATGAAATCGGCAACGCCGGTTCCGTGAAGTTCCTGCTCGCCGCCATCAAGGATTCCGACTGGTGGGTACGCTCGCGCGCGGGTGATGCGCTGGGCAAGATCGGCGGCCCCAAGGTGATCGATGCGGTGCTCGAGCTGGCGCGCGACCAGGACGAGGACATCCGCCGCGCGGCCATCGAGATCCTCAACCAGACCAAGGACGAACGCGCGATCGTGCAGCTGATCGATGCCACACGCGACAAGGACTGGTGGGTGAGCGAGCGCGCCGTGGATGCGCTGGCCGAGATCGGCAGCGCCAAGGCCCTGCCGCGGCTCATGGAGATGCTGCGGACTTCGCCGGCCAAGGCGCTGCCGGTGGTGGTGCGCGCGTTCGGCAAGCTCGGCAACGCCGAGCACATCGGCCTGATCACAACGTTCCTGGGCCGCAGCGAAAAGGAAATCCGGGTCGAGGCGATCGGCGCGCTCGCCAAGCTGGCGAGCGAGGAACTGGCCGAGCAGATCAGCGCCCAGCTGCAGGGGCAGGCCAGCGGTGCCGACCAGACCGTGGCGCTGGCGGCGCAGCGCGCGCTCACCGAGCTCGAGGTGCGTTTTTCCTCGGGCGCCCAGCCATTGGTGGCGTCGGGCACGCGCACCGCGGTGCCCGGGAACTCCGGCAGCCAGCCGCCGCGCGCGGCGGGCGCGCGCGGCCAGGGAGCCACGGCGGCGCGCACGCTGCTGATCCCGGAAAAGGACGTCGCCGCAACCCTCCAGGAGGTCGCGGCCGAGGCCACCTCGCAGCGACTCGATATCGCCACGCTCCAGCCCGGCGACATGCTCGAAGGCCGCTACAAGTACATCGACAAGATCGGCAAGGGCGCCTTCGGCACGGTGCTGCTGATGGAAGACACCGTGGTCGACGAGCGGCTGATCCTCAAGTTCCTGAACCCCAACGTCGCCGAAGACGAAGAGGTCATGAAGCGCTTCGTTCACGAGCTGCGCTATTCGCGCAAGATCACCCACCAGAACGTGATCCGTATCTACGATTTCCTGTTCATCCAGGGCAACTACGCCATCTCCATGGAGTATTTCCCCTCGCACACCCTGGGCGCGGAAATCGTCAACGAGAAACCGGTCGCACTGAAGCGCGCCATCGGCTTCGGCGTCGACATGTGCACCGGCATGATCGTCGCGCACCAGGTGGGCATCGTGCACCGCGACCTCAAGCCTGCCAACGTGCTCATCAACGACGAGGGCCTGCTCAAGATCGTCGAC
>JAYTXT010000273.1:0-1596 GCA_043742765.1 Gammaproteobacteria bacterium
GGCGCTGATCGGCAATGGCGCGCAAAGCGAATTCCAGGCGATCGCCTTCTGCGGCATGCTCGGCATCCGCGAGCTGCGCCTGTACGACGTCGACGGCGCAGCTACCGCCAAGCTCGAACGAAACCTGCGTGCGCTCCCGGAAATGGCGGACGTGAAACTGGTGCGCACCCGTTCCACGGCCGAAGCCTGCAAAGGCGCCGACATCGTCACCACCGTGACCGCCGACAAGAAGAACGCGGTGATCATGACCCCGCCGATGGCGCGCGCGGGGATGCACATCAACGCCGTCGGCGGCGACTGTCCGGGCAAGACCGAACTGCACGGCGACATCCTGCGCATGAGCGAGGCGCGCGTCATCGTCGAGTACGAGCCGCAATCGCGCATCGAAGGCGAGATCCAGCAGATGGAAGCGGATTTCCCGGTGACCGAATTTGCCTCGATCCTCAGCGGCGCAGCTCCCGGGCGCACCAGCGCGCAGGACATCACCATCTTCGACTCGGTCGGCTTCGCGCTCCAGGATTACTCGGCGCTGCGCTTCCTGCACTCGCTCCTGCACGAGGAGCGGGGGAGCTATCGGCAGATCGACCTGGTGCCGGAGCTCGCCGACCCGAAGGACCTGTACGGCGGCACGATCGGCAGCGGCAAGCGCGCGCGCCTGCGCCTGACGGGTTAGCGCGTGGCCGCGGCCATCGGCCTGATCGGCGCGCCGACGGATATCGGTGCGGGCATGCGCGGCGCCTCGATGGGTCCCGAGGCGCTGCGCGTGGCAGGCATTCAGACCATGCTGGAATCGCAGGGCCTGACGGTCAGCGATCACGGCAATCTGAGCGGCCCCAGCAACCCCTGGGTTCCTTCGCGCGATGGTTACCGGCACCTGCCGGAGGTGGTGGCCTGGAATCAGCTCGTGCACACCGCGGTGCTGGGCGAACTGCGCTCCGCGCGCCTGCCGATCCTGCTCGGCGGCGATCATTCATTGGCCATCGGCTCGATCAGCGCCGTGGCGTGCCATTGCCGCGTAGCGGGCCGGCGGCTGCGGATCCTCTGGCTCGACGCGCACGCCGATTTCAACACCAACGTGCTCACGCCCAGCGGCAACATCCACGGCATGCCGGTCGCCTGCCTGTGCGGTCACGGGCCGCGCTCGCTGCTCGAGATCGGCGGTACCGTGCCAGCGATCAGCGCGGACATGATCCGGCAGATTGGCATCCGCAGCGTCGACCAGGGCGAGAAGCGCCTGGTGCACGAAGTTGGCCTGGAAGTGTTCGACATGCGTTACATCGACGAGTTGGGCATGCGCCACACGCTCGAGCAGGCGCTCGCCGGCATGGATTCCGACACCCATCTGCACGTCAGTTTCGACGTCGATTTTCTCGACCCGGAAATCGCCCCAGGTGTCGGCACCACGGTGGCCGGCGGCCCTTCCTATCGCGAAGCGCAGCTGTGCATGGAGATGATCGCCGACACCGGGCGCCTCGCCTCGCTCGACATCATGGAGTTGAACCCGGCCCTCGACGTGCGCAACCGCACCGCGGAAGTGGCCGTGGACCTGGTCGCTTCACTGTTTGGCAAGAGCACGCTGATGCGCCGCGCCTGAAT
>JAYTXT010000274.1:0-4382 GCA_043742765.1 Gammaproteobacteria bacterium
CTGGAGCGGCTGTTGCAGTGAAGCAGGTCACGATCACCAAGCTCAAGGTGCACGCCGACGCCCGCGGCGCGGTGTTCGAGCCGCTCGAACCCCAGCTGCTGGGCGGCTGGCGCAACGTGCACGCGGTGATCACCGAGCCCGGTGCCGTGCGCGGTAACCACCGGCACCTGCGTGGCACCGAAGTAAGCGCGGTGTACGGCGAAGCGCTGGTACGTTATCGCGAGGGCGATCAGATCTGCGACGCGCTGGTGCCCGCCGGCGAAGTGTGGCGTTTCGAGTTTCCGCCCGGTGTCGCACATGCGTTCCGGAATACGGGCGAACGGGCGTTCGTGCTCGTGTCCTTCAACACCGAGCTGCACGATCCGGCTGCGCCGGACGTGGAGCGCGTGGAGCTGATTCCCGTTTAGCTTGCCGCCGCGGCGGCCACTTCGACGCGCGCGTCATTGAAACACGCGCCGGCGGCGAGATCCGCCTTGTGCGTCGGCGCCAGCGCCGAAACCGTCTGGCCGTTGGAACTGGTGCGCAGCCAGGCGCCCTTCTCGGAGCATACAACCCCGTGGCGCACGGTGGTGGTTACGCACAGCGGCAGGAAAACTTCACCGAGCTCATTCCACACTCTCACACGAATCCCGTCGGCGAGATTCCGGCTGGCGGCATCTTCCGGGTGCATCTCCAGCGCGGGCGTAGCGTCGTTGATGGCGAGACCGCCGAACGTGGAAGTGATGCGCTTGTCGGAAGCCGGTGTGATCAGCGTCAGCGGAAACGTCGATTCCAGCGGCCGGAAACCCGGCAGGGGCGCGCCGTAGCGCCGGGCCAGGTCCGATGATTCCAGTTCGATCCTGCCGCTCGGCGTCGTCGGCCACACGTTCCGGAACAGCACCGGCTCGCCGCCTTCATATTCCATGCTGAGCGCCGCATCGAGCGGCACCTGGCTCGGTCGCAGGCCCCGCATGCGCGGATCGTTGCGGTCCAGGGCGTCGTCCATCAGCTCGGTGTCGCTGGCGGTGAACGCGGCACCGTCGAAGCCGAAACGCGCGGCCAGACGCCGGAAGATCTCGGTGTTCGGCAGGGCCTCGCCCACCGGCGCGATCACCGGCTCCGCGCGCTGCAGATACTGCTGCCCGTAGGCGGCGTAGATGTCTGCGTATTCGAAGTGACTGCAGGCCGGCAGGATGATGTCGGCGTACTTCATGCTGTCGGTCATCGCGATGTCGATGCCAACTGTAAACAGGTCACTACGGGCCAGCGCCTGCCTCATGCGATTCTGATCCGGGTGCACGATCAGCGGGTTGTGGTTGTAGATGAAGGTCGCCTGGATCGGTGGCTGCAGGGTCTCATCGAGCAGCAAGCCGGCGACATCGAGAATATTGAAGGTGCGCGTGTTTGCCGGCACGAAGGCGGCGCCGGTCAAGGCATCGTCGGTCGTCGGAAAGGCCCTGCCCGCCGCCGCCACCAGTCCGCCGCCGGCCACGCCGAACTTGCCGGCCAGTGCAGGGAGCGCGGCGATCGCGCGGATGCCCGAGCCGCCATTCTGGTTGCGCTCCAGGCCGTTGCCCCAGGCAATCACCGCGGGGGAAGCTTCTCGATACCACTGCGCCAGCCGGCGGATGTCGTCGGCATCCACGCCGCAGATCTGCGCGGCGCGCTCGGCCGGGTATTCGTGCGCTACCGCCATGTAGGCATCGGCCCCGAGCACGTGCTTGTCAATGAAGGCGCGATCGAGCCCGCCTTGGCGTTCGAGTTCGGTTGCCAGCGCGAAGGCCAGCACGACATCGCTTCCCGGACGTACCGCCAGAAACATGTGTGCCTGGTCGGCGACCTTGATGCGCCGTGGGTCGATCACCACCAGCTTCGCGCCGTCGTGTTTGGCCGCGTTGATCTGCCGCATGAGGTGCAGGTTGCAGGCGGTCGCGTTATTGCCCCAGACGATGATCAGCTTTGCCAGCTTTACCTGTTGGAGCGGCGTGCCCGGGCAGTCGCCGAAGGTGCCGACGTAGGCCTCCGTGCGGATACCCCCGCACAGCGCGCTCCGGTACAACTGCGTCGCCCCCAGCTTGTGGAAGAAACGCAGCGACATGGAATCCGCCGCCAGCATGCCTTGTGGCCCCGCGTAGTTCAGCGGCATCACCGCCTGCGGACCGTGGCGCTCGATCACGCCGGCAACGCGGGCATGAATGGTGTCGAGTGCTTCGTCCCAGGAGATGCGCGCGTAACGGCCGTCGCCCTTCTCGCCGCTGCGTTTTTGCGGATAACGCAGCCGGTTCGGACCGTGCACAAACTCGGGGTAGAAACGCGCCACTTTGGCGCAGATGGCGCCATGCGTAATGGGGTTGGCGCGCGAGCCGCGGACTTCGACGATCTGCTCGTCAGCCACCGTCACCGTCAGGCTGCAGGTGTCCGGACAATCGAGCGGGCAGACGCTGGGTTTTTCTGTCGGCATTTTCATGTACCCGGAAAGTCGCGGCGAGACACCCATGCGGTAGGCGCTTGACCCGATGTTAGTCGCCTGGCCAACGTGGCGCCAGTGATCCAGCTTGCGGCCCGCTTACCCGTTGATCAAGTTGTCCAGAAAGCCGCCCACCACCTCAACGTAGCGATCGCTGTCGGCGCTCGAGTGGGCGAACGAAGCCTGGGGTCCCGCCGAAGCCACAGCATCCCAGATGCCGCGATTGGCCATGTAGATACGCCGCGCGCGCGGCGACCAGCGCGATGAAATTACGCACTGTGTGGAACGTTATTGCGACAAGGCTTTGGCCAGGAACGGCAGGCTGACATCCATCCGATAGTCCACGCTGGAGTGGTCGTCCGGAAATTCTTCGTAGCGGTGCGGCACGGCTTGCCGCTGCAACGACCGCACCAGCCGCCGTGCCCCGTAGACCAGGTTGAACTGGTCGACGTTGCCGCAATCGATGTAGAGCGCCTTGAGGCTCTTGAGGCCGGCGCCGCGCGTCTCGACCATGTTGAGCGGGTCCCATTTCGCGAAATTCGCCCAGCGTTCCGGAATGACTTCCGCTGTTTCCATGTCGATGGGGAGCCGTAGTCCCAGGTAGGCGGACGGGTCCGGGTCGTAGCTCGCGCACATGCCGAGCATTTCCAGAAATTCGACGTCGGCGTCTTTAACCTTGGGCGCGGCGTAGAACTCTGCCAGCCAGGGCTTGATGCCGCCGGCCTTGGCGAAAGCGCGCAAGGCCTTGGTCAGCGCTGGCAGATAGGCGAGTTCAAAGCCCATGTCGCCCGAATGACAGGCGGCGGCGGCCCAGAAATCTGGGTAGAGCATGGCGTGTACGATCGAGCCGTAGCCGCCCGAGCTCTTGCCGAACACGCCGCGCCGGCCAGTTCCGCCGCAGCCCAATTCGCGTTCGACCTGTGGCACGACTTCCTTGATGAGGAAATCCGCAAACGGACCCAAGGCTGCGCTGTTGATGTACTGATTGCCGCCGAGCTTCGTGAAGCAATCGGGAAACGCGACCACCGCGGGCGGCATAGTGCCTGCGCTGATCAGGCGATCGAGCCGCTCGGGCACATTCTCGCCGAAGTTCTTCCAGTTGGTGTGCGCCGGGCCGCCAGCCGTGTAGCCAACCAGGTCGACGAGCAGCGGCAGGCCCGCGCCGCTGTGGCCGTGAGGCACGTAGACATCGACGGCACGCTCGGTGGGTTCGCCCAGCAGGTTCGCGCCGAGCAGCGCGCTGTTAACACTCAGGCGGCGGACGGTGCCCGCAGCAGTTGTTGGTTTGCGTCGCATGTGTGCGCTGCGCGACCGGCCCCTACACCCAGTAGACGAAGATAAACAGGCCGAGCCACACCACGTCGACGAAGTGCCAGTACCACGCCACCGCCTCAAAACCGAAGTGTCGGGCCGGGGTGAAGTGGCCGTTCATCGTCCGCAGCCAGATGATCATCAGCATGATGGCGCCGATCGTCACGTGCAGGCCGTGGAAACCGGTGAGCATGAAGAAGTTCGAGCCGTAGATGCCGGTGCCCAGCTGCAGGCCCTTGCGCATGTAGGCCTCGCTGTACTCGCCCGCCTGGAACGCGACAAAGAGAAAACCCAGCAGGAAAGTGAGCGCCAGGAATATCTTGAGTATGCCGCGGTTGCCCGCCCGGAGCGCGTGGTGGGCAATCGTGATGGTGACGCCCGAGGTCAGCAGGATCGCCGTGTTCAGCGCCGGCACGCCGAAAGCCGGGATCACCTCGAAGCTGCCGTCGGCGCGCGGACCGAGTTTCGACGGGCCGTTGGTCGGCCAGGTAGCGTCGTAGTTCTGCCAGAGGAAGATCTTGTTGAAAACCTTCACGCCCTCGCCGCCGATCCACGGTACCGAGAGCGTGCGTGCATAGAACAGCGCGCCGAAGAAGGCGGCAAAGAACATGACCTCGGAGAAGAT
>JAYTXT010000275.1:0-12862 GCA_043742765.1 Gammaproteobacteria bacterium
ATGAGCGCGATCACCATCATGTTCAGTGTGGGGCCGGCACTGGCGCCGGTGATCGGCGGCTGGGTGCATGTGTGGCTCGGCTGGCGAGCGGTGTTCGCCAGCATGGCGGTGTACGCGTTGGTGCTGGCGCTGCTGGTGCTGCGCAAGCTTCCCGAAACACTGCCGGTTGCCGAGCGCACGCCACTGCAGTTTGGCGCCCTGCTCGGCAACGTGCTGGAGGTTGCACGCCATCCGGAATTCCTGCTGCTGACGGCGGCCAGCGGCCTGTGCTTTGTGGCGATGCAGATCTACATCGGCTCGGCGCCGGCGATCATTCTCGATCATTGGCACGGGACCGAAACCGGCTTCGCGATGCTGACGGTGCCGATCGTTTCCGGCTACGCCCTGGGGGCGCTGGCTTCCGGGCGGCTGGCGGGACGACTCCCGCCCTCACGCCAGGCCAACTACGGTTACACGCTGGTGCTGGCCACGACCGGTGCGATGCTGGCGCTCCAGACCCTGATGGCGCAGCCGCCCGTGATCGCGCAGCAACTGCTGCTTGCCAGCACGGCATTGGGGTTGCAGCTGCTGTTTCCGATCATCACGCTGCGCATCCTCGACCTGTTCGCGCAATCGCGCGGCGCGGCTACGGCGGCCAATACCTTTGTGCTGCTGCTGCTGGCTGCGCTCATGATGGGTGCGCTGGCGCCCTGGCTGTCGGTGTCGATGGAGCGGCTGGCGTTCACCGCCTTCGTGTTCAACAGCGCTGGCTGGTGTGTCTGGCGCTACGCCTGGCACTACCAGCGGCGCCTGGCCGCGGCCGCCGCTTGAGTCGCGCGCCGCGCTCTAGCGGCGGGCGAGGATAGTCACCACGCCGCCGAGACCGGTAACGGCGAGCAGGCCGCCGAGCCACTGCGGCTCGACACGCAGTCCGAGCCAGAGTATTCCGCCGAGCAGCAACGCCGACGCGCCCAGCAGCCGCTCGCGCCACCGCTCAGAGGCTGTGGCGCCGGCGTGCGCCGGGGCTGACACGCCCGGATCCGCGGCCGCGCGCGGCGCGCCATCCTGCGCGCGTTCGACCGCGGCGCGGGCCAGCGCCGGCAGCGCCTTCAGCACTTCCAGCACGTCGGGCAGGCCACGGCGCAGGTCGCGCAGCAGGCTGCGCGGACTCATGCGCTCCCGCTTCCAGGCGCGCAGCACGGGCGCGGCCGTCTTCCAGATGTCGAGTTCCGGATAGAGCTGACGGCCCAGCCCCTCCACGTTCAGCAGCGTCTTCTGCAGCAGGATCAGCTGCGGCTGGATATTCCCGTCGAAACGTTGGAGCGCGGCGAACAGCCGCAGCAGCACCGTGCCGAAGGAAATCTCGCGCAACGGGCGGTCGAAGATCGGCTCGCAGATAGTGCGCACCGCTGATTCCATCTCATCGACGCGGGTATGCGCTGGCACCCAGCCCGCTTCGATGTGCAGCTCGGCGACCCGGCGATAGTCGCGATCGAAAACCGCGAGGAAGTTGTCCGCGAGATAGCGCTGGTCGCGCAGCGAGAGCGTGCCGACGATGCCGAAATCGATCGCCGCGTAGCGCGCCTGCGCGGGGTCGTCGAGCAGCACGAAGATATTTCCGGGGTGCATGTCGGCGTGGAAGAAGTTGTGGCGGAATACCTGCGTGAAGAAAATTTCCACGCCGTTTTCCGCGAGCCTCCGCAAGTCGGTGCCGCGCGCCCGCAGCGTGGCCAGGTCGCCGATCGGTACCCCATGGATGCGCTCCATCACCATGACGTCGCTCCGGCACAGGTCCCAGTGCACTTCGGGCACGTACAAGAGCGTCGAGCCTGCGAAATTGCGCTTGAGCTGCGCTGCATTCGCGGCCTCGCGCATCAGGTCGAGCTCATCGAGTATGGTGTGGCGGTATTCACGCACCACTTCGAGGGGGCGCAGCCGGCGCGCCTCCGGCCACCAGCGCTGCGCGAGCTGTGCCATGGCGTGCATCACTTCCAGGTCGCGCCCGATCTGCGCGCGCATGCCGGGACGCAGCAGTTTGATCACCACTTCGCGCCCGTCGAGGCGGCGCGCGATGTGCACCTGTGCAATGGAAGCGGCAGCAAGTGGTTCGATGCTGAAATCGGCGTACAGCTCGGCCAGCGGCCGGCGGTAACTGTGCTCGAGGCTGGCGCGGGCGACGCTGCCCGGGAACGGCGGTACCCGATCCTGGAGCTTCGCCAACTCATCGGCGATGTCCGTGGGCAGCAGGTCGCGCCGCGTCGAGAGCGCCTGACCGAACTTCACGAAGATCGGCCCGAGCTCTTCGAGGGCGAGCCGCAGGCGCTCCGCGCGCGTGGCGCCGCGCCGTCGCTGGAACCAGGTCCAGGGCGAGAGATAAAAGAGGAACCGCAGCGGGCGATAGAGGTGCGTGGCGTGCACGAAGTCATCGAGCCCGTGGCGCACGAGTACGCGCTGGATCTCGAGTAGACGACCAACTACACGAGGCTTCATAACGTGCTCTTCGGCGTCGGGTGGACTCCGGCCGTCGCAGCGGTCGGCGTCAGCTGGTCGAGCCGTGCGGCGAGGCGCGCGGCGCGCGCTTCGGCGCTCGCCAGCTGCGCACGGAGCGCTTCGACGCCGCCGAGGAAGCTCTCGGCTTCCGCGCGCGGCACCAGGTCGCGGCTCTCGTGGGCCAGGTAATCGGCGGTGTTGCGGACCACGGAATCGCGCGCCGCGCGACCCCAGGCGCCGAATGCGGCCAAGGCGCGCGCGGCCAGGTGCGCGGGGATGCGTCCCATGACCTGGCCCGCCGCGGCTTCCGGGTCCGGGCGCAGGAGCCGTGCGAGTTCCTGGAACTGCCGGACGAGCTGCTGGTCGCCGCTGAAGCTGGCGCCGCTCCATGCCAGCGCGGCCTCGGTGTCGCCGCCCGCCAGCGCCAGCAAGGCCAGGGGACTTGCGTTTACCCTGACATCGGCCGGCGCGCTCTCTGGCGCAGCGGCCCCGCCGGTAAGGCGCAGTGCGCCGCTCGCGGCGCTCAGGGACAGCGGCTCAGGGAAACCCTCGATGATGAGTTCGATTCGCCGGCCTTCGAGCGCCATGCACACTTCGAGCGCGCGCGGCGAGCGCACCAGCGCTCGCGCCAGGTAGCCGTTGATCTGCGCGGTGAACATCGATGTCCTTAGTGTGAACAGGCCCTAGTACCGGTAACCGCGATGCACAGCGACGATGCCGCCCATCAGGTTGTGATAGCGGCAGTCTTCGAGTCCGGCATCGCGCAGCATCGCCAGCAGGGTTTCCTGGTCGGGATGGCGGCGGATTGATTCGGCCAGATACCGGTAGCTGTCGGCATCGCCGGCCACCACGCGGCCCAGCAAGGGCAGCAGCCGGAACGAATAGGCGTCATAGAAGCTCTGCAGCGTGGGTGTAGCAGGTTTCGAGAATTCCAGCACCAGCAGCTGGCCACCGCTCTTGAGCACGCGCCGCATCGAGTGGAGCGCGCGCGCTTTGTCGGTGACGTTGCGGAGCCCAAAGCCGATGGTGACGCAGTCAAAGCTGCCATCGGCAAAGGGAAGTTGTTCGGCGTCGGCCTGCGCGCACAACACGTTGCCTACCAGGCCCGCGTCGATGAGCCGATCGCGCCCGGCCGCAAGCATCGCGGCGTTGATGTCCGTGAGCATCACCAGACCCGACTTACCAACTTGTCGCGCCAGCCCAACAGCCAGGTCGCCGGTGCCGCCGGCGACGTCGAGAACCCGGGCGCCGGGTCGGAGCCCGGTCAGGGAGAGGGCAAAGCGCTTCCACAGCCGGTGGGCGCCCCCCGACATCAGATCGTTCATGAGGTCGTACCGCTGCGCCACGGAATCGAAAACCGCGCGTACGCGGCTGGCTTTATCCTCTTTTCGTACCTGCTCGAAGCCGAAATCGGTGGTCTGGGGATCGCCTGGACTCAATCGTGAACTCCAATTTCCGGGGTCATTCTAGTAACCCGGCCGGCGCGCTGTGCGGCAGAAAAAGTATGCGCTGCAATAATAAAAACTATTTGTCGCTGCCTGTATCATTTTGGCGTCAGATGATTAAAATCCCACTCCGGTTGGCAACCCAAGTGGGCCAATCAGTGGGGTCTTGTCAGGAATTGGCCGGGTGCATAACCCGGCCTTTCTTTTTACGCAGGTCCTCTAGGCATCGCGCCGTGCGACACCCGCGTTCGCCAGTTTCTGCAGATAGCTGCGCCAGCGCGCCTCCCGCTCCGATCCGAGTTCATGCAGGTATTTCCAGGTGTAGAGCCCCGTGTCGTGGCCGTCGTCGAATAGCAGGCGCACTGCGTAGTGGCCGACCGGTTCGACGGCGCGGATACCCACCTGTTCCTTGCCGGTCACCAGCACGCCGGTCTCGACGCCATGCCCCCGCACCTCCGCAGAAGGCGAGTGCACGCGCAAGTACTCGGCGGGCAACTCGAAGTGTGCACCGTCGTCGAACGAGACTTCCAGCAGCCGGGACTTCGTGCGCAGGCGAATCTCGACGGGGGCAGGTACACTCATCACTTACTCTCGCCTAAACCTCGTTGATTTGCTATTACGGCGGCCAATGACTCCTACCGATACCACAAATCCTGAACATTATCATCGTGTTGTAGACTGCCAGTGGGCCTGTCCGGCGCATACCGACGTGCCCGAGTACATCCGCCTGATCGCCCAGGGGCGCCACACCGACGCCTACCTGCTCAATCGCGAATCAAACGTCTTTCCGGGCATCCTCGGACGTGTCTGCGACCGCCCCTGCGAACCGGCGTGCCGCCGCGGCCGGGTCGAGGAAAAACCGGTCGCCATCTGCCGCCTGAAGCGCGTGGCCGCGGATCTCAAGGGCGATCTCACCGGTCGTGTGCCGCGCGGGCCCTTCGAGCGCAACGGCAAGCGACTGGCTTGCGTGGGTGCCGGCCCGGCTTCGCTGACGCTGGCCAACGACCTGGCGCCGCTCGGCTACGAAGTCGTGATCTTCGAGCGGCTCGGCATGCCCGGCGGGCTCATGCGCAGCAATATTCCGTCCTTCCGCCTGCCCGCGAGCGTCATCGATGACGAGATCGGGCTGATCCTCGACATGGGCGTCGAGCTGCGGCTCAACAGCCCCGTGGGCAGCATGCGCGAGCTGCTGGAAAAACAAGGGTTCGACGCCGTGTTCGTCGGCTCAGGCGCGCCCAAGGGCAAAGAGCTCGAGCTGCCCGGCCGCCGCGACACCGACCGCATCCACATCGGCATCGACTGGCTCGAATCAGTGGCCTTCGAGCACATCGACAAGATCGGCGAGCGCGTGCTGATCATTGGCGTTGGCAACACGGCGATGGATTGCTGCCGCACTTCGCTGCGCCTCGGTGCCAAGAGCGTCAAGGTGATGGCGCGCAAGCCGCGCGGTTTCTTCAAGGCTTCCGATTGGGAACTCGAGGACGCCGAGGCCGAGAACGTCGAGATCGTGATCAACCGCGCGCCCAAGCGCTTCGTGGTCGAGAACGGCAAGCTCACCGGCATGGTCTTTGAAAAGCTGGAATACCAGCTCCAGGACGGGCGCATCACCGCCGAGCGCGTGCTCGGCGAAGAACTGGTGCCTTGCAATGATGTGATCCTCGCCATCGGCCAGGAGAACGCGTTTCCGTGGGTCGAGCGCGACCTGGGCATAGAATTTGACCAATGGAGTGTCCCGAAGGTGGACGCCGGTACCTTTCAATCAACGCGTGCAGAAGTGTTTTTCGGCGGCGACTCGGCCTTTGGTCCGAAGAACATCATCTGGGCGGTCGAGCATGGGCACCAGGCCGCGATTTCGATGCACAGCTACCTGCAGGGCCGGGCGCTGACCGAACGACCTGCGGCTACGGTCAAGCTCAACAGCGTCAAGATGGGCATGCACGAGTGGGCCTACAGCAATGACTATGCGTCGCTCGAGCGCCGCCTGGTGCCGCACGTGTCGCTGCAAGAGCGCTTCAAGAAGGTCAACATCGAGGTCGAGCTGGGCTTTAGCCCTGCGCAGGCGGCGCAGGAGGCGCAGCGCTGCCTGAACTGCGACGTGCAGACGGTGTTCGAAGCGAAACTGTGCATCGAGTGCGACGCCTGCATCGATGTCTGCCCGGTCGATTGCCTGACCATCACCGCGGACGGCGCGGAAGCGGAGCTGCGCACGCGCCTGCGGGCGCCGGCCAAGGTGTTGACGCAGCCGCTATACGTGTCCAAGGCGCTGAAACAAACCGGCCGTGTCATGGTCAAAGACGAGAACCTGTGCGTGCACTGTGGATTGTGCGCGGAGCGCTGCCCGACGGCGGCCTGGGATATGCAAAAATCCACGATCCATTGGCCCCACGCCGGAGATGGTGAACCCGCATGCCATACGCTGCGCCAAATCGCGTAAACGACTTCGTCATCAAGATCGGCACCGTCAACGGCACCGGCTCGGCCAGCGCCAACGGGCTGCTGATGAAAGCCGTGTTCCGCAGCGGCGTGCCCGTGGTCGGCAAGAATTATTTCCCCTCGAACATCCAGGGGCTGCCGACCTGGTACGAGATCCGCGTGACCCGCGACGGTTACCGCGCCCGCAGCGGCCAGGTCGACATCATGGTGGCGCTGAATTCCGAGACCTATGCGCGCGACCTGCAGGAAGTCACCTCCGGCGGCTATTTTCTCTACGACTCCACCTGGCCGCGGCCGGCGCTGCTGCAGATGCGCGATGACGTCACGGCGTTGGGCGTGCCGCTGGCGCGCCTGTGCAACGAGAATTTCAACGGCGCGCGCACCCGCATCCTGATGAAGAACATCTGCTACGCGGGCGCGCTGGCCGCTTTGCACGACCTCGATCTCGAAGTGATCCGCGCGCTGCTGACCGAGACCTACGCGAAGAAACCACAGCTGGTCGACAGCAACATGCAGGCGATCAAGCTCGGCTACGACTACGCGAAACAGCACTTCGAGTGCCCGCTGCCGCTGCGGGTCGAGAAGCTGGACGCCACGCGCGGCCAGATCATCATCGACGGCAATACCGCCGCAGGCCTGGGCTGCGTGTACGCCGGCGCCACGGTCGCCGCCTGGTATCCGATCACGCCCTCGACTTCGCTGATGGACGCCTTCAAGGGGTTTGCCGAAAAACTGCGCACCGATCCGGCCACTGGCCGCAAGAACTACATCTCGATCCAGGCCGAGGATGAGCTGGCCTCGATCGGCATGGTGATCGGCGCCTCGTGGAACGGCGCACGCGCCTTCACCGCGACTTCCGGCCCGGGCCTGTCGCTGATGCAGGAGTTCATCGGCCTGGCGTACTACACGGAGACACCCACTGTTATCTTCGACGTTCAGCGAGTAGGGCCCTCGACCGGCATGCCGACGCGCACCCAGCAGTGCGACATCCGCGCGGCGGCCTACGCCTCGCACGGCGACACGCGGCAGGTGTGTCTTTACCCGGCGAATCCGGAAGAATGCTTCCAGTTCGCGCCACTCGCATTCGACCTCGCGGAACGTCTCCAGACACCTATCCTGGTTCTGTCAGATATAGATATAGGCATGAACGACTGGATGTGCCCGGAATTCAAGTGGGACGACAGCTACGTGCCTGATCGCGGCAAGGTGCTCGACGAGGCGGAGCTCGCCAAGATCGACAAGTTCTGGCGCTACTACGATCACGACGACGACGGCATTCCCCAGCGCACCATTCCCGGCGTCAGTTCCAAGGGCGCCTACTTCGCGCGCGGCTCGGGCCACAACCAGTACGGCGCCTATACCGAGGATTCACGTGAATACCAGGTGGTGGTGGACCGGCTGCGCAAGAAATGGCTGACCGCCGCGCGCCTGGTGCCCAAGGCCGTAATTGAAACCGGGACCAGTGAGGAACTCGCTATCGTTACGGTAGGGAGCGGCGACGCGCCGGTGCGCGAGGCCGTCGCGCGACTGCGCGCGCAGGGCGTGAAGATCGACTACCTGCGGGTGCGCGGTTTCCCCTTTGGCGAGGAGGTCGAACAGTTCCTCGAGGCGCACCAGCTCAATTTCATCGTCGAGCAGAATCGCGACGCGCAGCTGCGTTCGCTCCTGACACTGGAGACCGGCGTGGCCAAGAGCCGCATGCGCTCAATACTGCATTACAACGGCCTGCCGCTGGCGGCCGGTTACGTCATCGACGGCGTCATGGCCGCGGTGCAGGATCATGCGCGGCCGGCGGCGCAGCTGGTGCGGCCATGAGCTTCATGGCGAAACCGAAGGTCGCACACCCGGATCTGCCGAAGAACTCCCGTGGCCTGACGCGGCGCGATTACGAGGGCGCAAATTCCACGCTGTGCGCAGGCTGCGGGCATGACTCGATCACCGCCGCCATCGTCGAGGCCTGCTGGGCCAACGCGGTCGAGCCGCGCACGCTGGTCAAGCTCTCAGGCATCGGCTGCTCCTCGAAGACCACCGCGTATTTCGTCAGCGGTTCGCACGGCTTTAATTCGGTGCACGGCCGCATGCCCTCGGTTGCCACCGGCGCGAACGCCGCCAACCGCAAGCTCAGCTACATCGGCATCTCGGGCGACGGCGACACGCTGTCGATCGGCCTGGGGCAATTTATCCACGCGATCCGCCGCAATCTCAACATGGTCTACATCATCGAGAACAACGGCGTCTACGGACTCACCAAGGGACAGTTTTCAGCGTCCGCGGATATTGGCACCACCGCCAAGAAGGGCGAGGTCAACAACCAGGCGCCGATCGATCCGGTGCAGCTGGCGCTCACGCTCGGCGCCTCGTTCGTGGCCCGCAGTTTTTCGGGCGACAAGGCGCAGCTGGTGCCACTGATCCAGGCGGCGCTGCACCACAATGGCTTTGCGCTCATCGACGTGCTCTCGCCCTGCGTCACTTTCAACGATCACGAGGGTTCGACCAAGAGCTACGAGTATTCACGTGAGCACTACGAGGAAGCCGTGCACGCCGACTTCGTCGCCCCGGCCGCCAACATCACCGTCCAGTACGCGGCCGGAGAGTCGGTGCCGGTGACCATGCACGACGGCAGCCGCATCGTCCTGCGCAAGGTCGACCCTGACTATGACCCCACGGATCGCGGCGCTGCGCTGGCCCGGATCCGCGAGCGGCTCCGGGCTCAGGAATACCTCACGGGGCTGCTGCACATCAGCACCAGCCAGCCGGAATTCCACGAGTTGAACGCCACCCCTGAGGCGCCGCTCAATCAGGTTCCCTTTGCGGTGCTCAACCCCGGCTCGGCGACACTGGCGAAGCTCCTGGCGCGTTACCGGTAAGTTACGCTGACGAGAACCCGGCCAGCCGCAGCGATCTGCTGGGGTTGTGGGCGAAGATCTGCTCTCGGTGGCCGGGCAATGTGAAGCAGGCGGAACTTCGTGGCTGAATTCAGGGTGCCATGACTACGCTTGTGAACAGGCGCTTTCGAAGTACCGGGTCAAAATTCGACGCCGATTCACAGTACCGCCCGCTTGCTGCGGATTCCCTTGCAACAGCCGAACGAGCATAGTTAAAGTACTTATGATATAGTTAATAACTTATAGAAGCCTTGGAGGCCCGACTTGAATCCGCCCGATGTGGCCACGATTCAGACCTTGCGTGGCGATCTGGCGATGCAGATTGCCCGCTGCCTCAAGAAGCGAGGAGTGCGGCAGGCGAGCGCCGCCCGTGAACTGGGCATCCCGCAACCCACGCTGAGCAAGGTTATGAACGGCAGCGTGAGCGCGCTTTCGCTCGAGCTGCTGATTCGGATTGCGGTCCGCCTGAAATTGCCCGTGGTACTGCAATTGGGGAAGGTGCCTGAGGAGGCTGGCGTCTTTGTGCCACGCGAACCCGGGACTCCGACGGTGGGAGCACGTTCCCGGTTGGCCGAGGAGGCACGCTCGAAACTATTACAGGGCGTTCGCCATCTCATGCCGGAGGAACGACTCGAAGCCCAGCTCAGACACTCCGAACTCGTGACATCGCTTCAGCGCGCCGCGGCGTCGCATCGGCGATCCCGATGAGGGCGCGCGCACCGGGCCAATCGGCACTGTTGTTGCTCGATGTGTTGACGGTGCTGAACAAGCAAGCGGTTTCGTACGCAATCATTGGCGCCATGGCGGCGGCGGTGCATGGGAGCATCAGGGCGACAACCGACGCCGATGCGCTGGTTTCAGTCACACTTGCAAAGCTTGGACAACTCGAGAAAGCATTTCGTCGAGCGGGATTCACGACTGAACTGAGGCGCGGTGACCCAGACGACCCTATTCCGGCGCTGCTTGCGCTGAGTGATCGGCACGAGAATCGTGTGGAGCTCCTCGCCGGGTTGCGGGGACTCGACCCGGAGACCCTCTCGCGAGCGATTGCCGTGCCATTTCGGGGTCAGACGCTGCGCGTGGTAACCCGGGAGGATTTCATCGCGATGA
Organism: Gammaproteobacteria bacterium; assembly: GCA_043742765.1. GTDB lineage: Bacteria > Pseudomonadota > Gammaproteobacteria > Steroidobacterales > Steroidobacteraceae > FEN-1191. Next base: position 10,343 of record JAYTXT010000275.1, read on the forward strand.
AGTGCTTTGCGGGCGGCCCGCAGGACGTTGCAGACGCGCGCCAGGTACTCGCCGGCGCGCCGGAACCCGTGGACGTTGACCTGCTGCGGCGTCTGACGCGCCGGTTCGGACGCGCGGCCGCCGATGTGCTGGAGGAGCTGCTCGGCCCCTGACCGTCTCGTCGCGGGACCTGGCGCCGGTCCGACAGGTTTGCGCCCCCGCCCTTGAATCACTAGACTCTCGGCCCTTCGACCACATTTTGGAGAAGTTGAGTGGGCAAGGGTGATCGCAAAACTCGTCGTGGCAAGATTTACGCAGGCTCGTTCGGGAAATCGCGTCCGAAGGATCCTTCCAAGAACAAGCCGAAGAACGCCCCGGCAAAGGCGAAGACCACCGCCAAGAAGTAAGCGCCAGCGGCCGCGCGCTGCCGCTCCCTGACCGTGCCAGACACCCCGCCGCGTTTCAGCCCGTTTGTCGCGCGCCAGAGCCGCGCGGCGGCCATGCCGTTCATCATGGTGACGGCGCTGATCGACATGATTTCGATCGGCCTGATCATCCCGGTGCTGCCGGCGCTGGTGGGCACTTTCACGGGTTCGCAAACCGACCAGGCGTTCTGGTATGGCGCTGTCACCTTCGCCTTTGGCTTCGCCAATTTCTTCGGCTCGCCCATCCTCGGTGCGCTCTCCGACAGCTTCGGCCGCCGGCCCGTGCTGCTGATCGGGTTCTGCGGCCTGATGTTCAGTTTTTTTGCCACTGCCATGGTGACTTCGCTGCGCCTGCTGATCGGCATCCGCCTGGTGGCCGGTGCGATGCAATCGAATCTGGCGGTCGCCAATGCCTACGTGGCCGATATCACGCCGTCCGAAGAGCGTGCCAAGCGCTTCGGCATGCTGGGCGCAATGTTCGGCGTCGGTTTCGTGCTGGGCCCGGTCATCGGTGGGCTCCTGGGCGCGGTCAACCTGCGGCTGCCGTTCCTGGCCGCCGGGTGCCTCGCGGTGCTCAACCTGCTGTATGGGTACTTCGTGCTGCCCGAGTCACTCCCGCAGCAGCGCCGGCGCTCGTTTGAGTGGCGCAATACCAACCCGTTCCGCTCGCTCCACGGACTGGTACGGCTCAAGGGCGCGGCGCCGCTGGTCGCCGTCGTGGCCTGCGCCGGCCTGGCACAGTTCATCCTTTACACCTGCTGGGTGCTGTACACCACCTTCAAGTTCGGCTGGGGGCCGCTCGAGAACGGCTGGTCGCTCGCGGCGGTGGGCGTGGTCGCGGCTATCGTGCAGGGGCTCCTGCTGGGGCGGATCCTCCGGGTCATCAGTCCGCGGCGGCTTGCGGTCATGGGCCTGATTTCCTCGACCTTCGCCTATGCGCTGTGGGGCGCGGCCACGCAAAGCTGGATGATGTTCGCGATCATCTTCGTGAATCTCCTCGGCGCGACCGTCGGCGCGACCATCCAGAGCATCATTTCCAGTGCCGCGGACGCGCACGACCAGGGCAAGACGCTAGGCGCCGTCGGCGGCCTCAACAGTCTGATGGCGGTGATGGCGCCGCCGATCGGCGCAACGCTGCTGACGATCGTGGGGCACCTGCCGCGGGGCGACTGGCGCATCGGCGCGCCGTTCTATGCCTGCGCGCTGCTGCAGGCGGTGGCGCTGGCGCTCACGATTACGCACTTCAGCAGGCAGCGCAGCGCGCGGCGGGCTGCCGCCGCCCTGGTCTGACGGGGCGGGGCGGGAGTTCCCGGGGAGCGGGCCGGCGGCACTAGCCGCCGCGGGGCATGCTGAACATCAGTTTGCTGCAGGTCTGGTCGATGTCGTGCCCGGCCGCCGGATCGTGCGCCTGCTCACCGCGGCGGATCAGCGCGCCGAATTCTGCCGCCGGCACGGCGGCGCTGAAATGGTAGCCCTGATACTGATCGCACCCGAGGCTCTGGAGAAACTCCAGCTGCTCGGGGGTCTCGACGCCTTCCGCGACCACCTTGAGTTTCAGGCTGTGGGCGAGCGAAACGATGGCCCGCACGATCGAGGCATCATCCGCGCGTGTTTCCAGTTCCTTGATGAAGGTGCGGTCGATCTTCAGCTTGTCGATGGGGAAGCGGCGCAGGTAGCTCATGCTCGAATAGCCGGTACCGAAGTCGTCAATGGATACCAGCACGCCCATGCGGCTGAGTTGCTCGAGTATGTTCACCGACTCTTCGGGGTCGCTCATCAGCGCGGTTTCGGTGATTTCGACTTCCAGGTAGCTCGGATCGAGGCTGAAATCCTGCAGCGCCTGCTGGATCACCTGCAGCAGCGTGCCATTGCGGAACTGGAACGCGGACAGATTAACCGCCACGCGCGTGCGCGCCAGGCCCTCGAGCTGCCAGGCGCGCGCCTGTCGACAGGCTTCGCGAATGACCCACTTGCCGATCGACTCGATCAGCCCGCACTCTTCCGCCACCGGGATGAACTCCATGGGCGGCACCAGCCCGCGCTCGGGATGCCGCCAGCGGATCAGGGCCTCGGCGCCGTGCACCAGCCCGGTCCGGGCATCCACTTTCGGCTGGTA
>JAYTXT010000276.1:0-4980 GCA_043742765.1 Gammaproteobacteria bacterium
CAGCGGCTTTGGGGGCAGCAACGCTGCGATCCGCTGAGTGTGGGCAGGCCCTCGCATCTTACAATACCCGGCCGGCGCGCTATCATGCCGGGCTGATGCGCAAAGCCCCTGTCACAGAGCCCGACGACACCGCCCTGCTGGCCGCGGCGCGGCGTACGCTGGCCTCCGAACAGGCGGGCATCGAAGCCCTGGCCGCCCGGCTCGACGGGCAGTTTGCCGCCGCCTGCCGCGCGCTGCTGGCCTGCGAAGGCCGCGTGATCGTCACCGGCATGGGCAAGTCGGGGCACATTGCCGGCAAGGTCGCCGCCACACTGGCCAGTACCGGCACGCCTGCCTTCTTCCTGCACCCGGCCGAAGCCGGGCATGGCGATCTGGGCATGATCACGCGGCCCGACCTGCTGCTGGCGCTGTCGAACTCGGGCGAGACCGCCGAAATCCTGGTGCTGCTCCCGCAGCTCAAGCGCCTCGGCGTGCCGCTGATCGCCATGACGGGCCGTACTGATTCCACGCTCGCGCAGGCCGCCGATATCACGCTCGACGCCAGCGTCGGCCAGGAAGCCTGTCCGCACAATCTGGCGCCTACCACCAGCACTACCGCCGCCCTGGCCCTCGGCGACGCGCTGGCCGTCGCGGTGCTCGAGGCGCGCGGCTTCTCGGCTGAGGATTTCGCGCGCCGCCATCCCGGCGGGGCGCTCGGCCGACGTCTGCTGCTGCACGTCGAGGACATCATGCGCACCGGCAGCGCGGTGCCGCGCGTGACGCCTGACACGCTGCTCGCCGCGGGCCTGGTGGAAATGTCCGCCAAGGGGCTGGGCCTGACCGCGGTGGTCGATGCCGATGAGCGTGTGCTGGGAGTGTTCAGCGACGGCGATCTGCGCCGCGCGCTCGACCGGCGCACGGATGTGCACGCCGCCACCATGCGCCAGGCGATGACCGCCGGAGCGCGCACCATCGGCCCGCGTGAGCTCGCGGCCACCGCGGCGCTGCTGATGGAGACCCATCGTGTGACGGCGCTGCTGGTGGTCGACGCGCAGCAGCGGCTCATCGGTGCGCTCAACGTGCACGATCTGATGCGCGCGGGCGTGGTCTAGGGTTGCCTGCGTGGCCCGTCGCCCGACAGCACTCGCCGCGATCCGCCTGCTGGTGCTGGACGTGGACGGCGTGCTCACCGACGGGAGCCTGCGTTACGGGCCCGAAGGTGAAGCAGAAAAAGTCTTCCACGTCCGCGACGGCTTCGGCATCAAGGCGCTCGCAGCGTCGGGAGTCATCGTCGCCGTCATCTCCGGTCGCGAATCCGCGGCCGTGGCGCGACGCTGCGCGGAACTGGGAATCAGTGAAGTGCAGCAAGGAGTAGACGACAAGACCGTGGCACTGGAGGCGCTGCTGGCGCGCCTCAAGATTGCGGCGCGTGAGTGCGCCTGCCTCGGCGATGACACGCCGGACGTGCCGCTGATGATGCGGGTCGGCCTGGCGATCGCGGTCGCTGACGCGCACGCCGACGCGCGGCGGGCGGCGCAGCGGCGCACGCGGCTCGGCGGCGGCGGCGGCGCCGTGCGCGAAGTGTGCGACTGGCTGCTGGCGGCGCGCGCGCGCCGCAGGCGTTGAGGCCATGCGGATCGCCCGGGCAGGCTGCTAGTGCGCCGCGTCTGGTTGCTGGTAGCCTTCGCCGCCGCGCTGCTGCTGTGGCTGTGGCGCTCACCGCACGGCGAATCGCCAGACGGCCCCACCAGGAATGGCGCTACCACCGCCGGAGCGGGTTACGTGGCCACTGGCGCCGAGCTGGTCGACACCGGCGCCGACGGCCAGCCAGAGTATTCGCTGCGTGCCACACAGATCGCGCAGCCCACCCCGGCGGCGGACATCGAACTCACCGCGCCGCAGTTTGTCTATCACGGCGACACCGCATGGACGCTGAGCGCCGAGCGGGCCGTGCTGCCGCCCTCGGCCATGCAGATCAGCATGCTCGGGAGCGTGGTGGCGCGCACCGAACGGGCGGGCTCGGTATCCGTGGAACTGCGCACCACGAGTATGGGCATCAACATGGAGGCCCATACCGCGGATTCGGCCGATGCCGTGGTCATGGACTTCGGGCGCAACCGCCTGTGGGCAGCGGGGCTCCATGCCGATTTGAAGAGCAACGCCTTGCGGCTAAAATCGCCGGTACATGGCGAATTTGCACGGCTGACCCGGTGACAGCATTCCAGGCAAATGGCCGGTTGCTCGCAGCGCTCCTGCTGACGGCGACGCTGCCCGGCGCGGCAGCGGCTGCGTCGGCGGAAACCAGCAGCGACTGCAACCCGGAAAACGAAGCCACCTGGCCGGCCTGCACGAGCGGGAGCCTGTGCTGGTGCGCCAACGCCGACGTCGAATACCGGCGCGACAAGGTGATTCTGAACGACCTGGTGATCTACCAGGGTGGCAGCCCGTTGCTGGTCCAGGCCCGGCACGCCGAGACCCCGTCCACCGACACCAGCGACAGTACCTGGAACCTCTCCGGCGGCGTGCGCTCCCGCCTGGCGCAGGGCCAACTGGCCGCCGACAGCGCGACCGTGCATTTCGAGTCCGGCAATCTGAGCGGCGCCACCTTTGACGGGCAACCAGCGACTTTCGAGGAAACCACCGCCGCCGCGAGCGGCCCGGGCACCACCAGCAGTACTGGCAGCCCCCTCGCCAGCGTGCGCGGCAGCGCGAACACCATCGAGTACGACACCCTCGCGGGTGGTGAAGTGCGGCTGCGCGGCGATGTGCGGTTGTTCGATGGCTGCAAGGACATCCATGGCGAAGGCTTCGTCTACAACCTCGCGCAGAGGAGCCTCAAGAGCCTCGATCCACTGCCCGGCGCCAGCCGCGATCGGATCCGCGGCACCTTCCAGCAAAAATGCAGGCCGGCCGCCGCGGCAGCGCCCGTGCCGCCCGCGGCGGCGAAATCACCGTGAGCACGCTCAGCGCCGCGGGGCTCAGCAAGAACTACGGCGCACGCCAGGTGGTGCGCTCACTCTCGCTGGAGATCAACACCGGCGAGGTGGTGGGGCTGCTCGGACCAAACGGGGCCGGCAAGACCACCGCCTTCTACATGCTTGTCGGCCTGGTGCGGGCCGATGGCGGCAGTATCCAGCTTGACGGGCGCGACCTCACACGACTTAGCATTGATCAGCGCGCGCGCTTAGGGGTAGGCTACCTGCCACAGGAAGCGTCTGTGTTCCGGCGCCTGTCGACGGCCGACAACATCGCCGCGATCCTGGAACTCGTGCCGAAGATCGACCGCGCCGAGCGCGAGCGGCGCCTCGAGGAGCTGCTTGGACAGCTGCACATCACGCACGTGCGCGACACGCTGGGGATGTCGCTGTCGGGCGGTGAGCGTCGGCGCGTGGAAATCGCGCGCGCCCTGGCGGCCGAACCGCGCTTCATACTGCTCGATGAGCCGTTTGCGGGCGTCGACCCGCTGTCGGTGGCCGACATCCAGCAGATCATCCGCGACCTGGCCGCTCGCGGCATCGGCGTGCTCATTACCGATCACAATGTGCGCGAAACGCTGGGCGTCTGCGCGCGCGCCTACATCGTCAACCGGGGCACTGTAATCGCTTCCGGATCTGCGGAACAAGTGCTTGCCAACCCGCAGGTGCGTGAGGTGTACTTAGGCGACACTTTCCAACTCTAGACGCCTCAAGGCCCCGCCGCATTGCTCAAAGCCTCCCTGCAGCTCCGCCTGGGCCAGTCGCTGACGATGACACCGCAGCTGCAGCAGGCCATACGCCTGCTGCTGCTGCCGACGATTGAACTGCAGGCGCATATCCGCGCAGCCCTCGAAACCAACGTCATGCTCGAGCAGGACGAGGAGGCCGAGGCCGCCGCCTTCCAGCCGCTGGCCACCACCGAGATGGGCGGCGAAGCGACCAGCCCCGAACCCGAGGTTAACGTCGAGGTCATCGACGACGCCTGGAACGACCAGAGCGCCGGGCCGGCCGAGAATCCCTGGAGCCCGGGCGACGACGACCGGCAGCAGGACATCGCCGACGCCACCGGCCAGACGCTGCGCGAGCACCTGCTCTGGCAGCTGGAGCTCCCGCAGCTCACGGCCCGCGAGCAGGCGATCGGCCGCGCCATCATCGACGCCATCAACGACGATGGCTACCTGGATGACCCGCTTGAAGAAATAGCCGCCAATCTGCGTCCAGAAATCGACGCCAGCAGCGAGGAAGTGGCGGCGGTGCTGGCCATCGTGCAGGGCTTCGACCCCTCTGGGGTCGGCGCCCGCACCGTGAGCGAATGCCTCACGCTGCAGCTGAACCTGCTCGACCCAGTGACGCCGGGCCTGGCGACCGCACGGCTGCTGGCGCTCAACCACCTCGAACTGGTAGCCGGCCGCGAACTCACGGCCCTGCGGCGCGCACTGCACGCCAGCGACGAGGAACTCGAGGCGGCGCTGGTGCTGGTGCGCGCCTGCCACCCCCGTCCCGGTTCGTTATTCAGTACTGCCGCGCCCGAGTACGTGGTGCCCGACGTGTTTGTGCGGCGCACCGCGCGCGGCTGGTCGGTCGAGATCAACCCGGCGACGCTGCCGCGGGTGCGCGTCAACCAGGGTTACGCCGAGCTGATCGGCCGCGGCGCCGACCACGCGACCATGCGCACCCAACTGCAGGAGGCCCGCTGGCTGCTCAAGAGCCTCGAGATCCGCAACGACACGCTGATCAGGGTGGCGCGCTCGATCGTCGCGCGCCAGAGCGCGTTCCTCGAGCAGGGCGAGGAACACATGCAGCCGATGATCCTGCGCGACATCGCCGCGGCCATCGAGATGCACGAATCGACCGTATCGCGCATTACCTCCGGAAAATACATGCACACGCCGCGCGGCGTGTTCGAGTTGCGCTATTTCTTCTCGAGCAAGGTCGATGACGCCAGCGGCGGCGCCGGCAACTCCTCGACCGCGATCCGCGCCAAGATCAAGAAACTGATCCGCGACGAAGACCCGGCCAACCCGCT
>JAYTXT010000277.1:0-2431 GCA_043742765.1 Gammaproteobacteria bacterium
TGCCGCCCTGTGAATCGGAACGCGAGCCGGTACATGGCCGGGAGGTGCGGCCTCAGCAGTTCACTGAATTCGTCCGGCGACAACCGGGTGTGAGACATCCACTACTCCGCGCTCGACTGCACGAGTTAAAGGTGGGCACCTGACGCGCGTCGCAACAGTGGAATCATATTTAAAATCGCGCCTGCCGGTGTGTCTGGTTTCTCGGAATGACTTGTTCGCCCGATACCACTGCCACCGCACCCTTGTCGGCTTTCCGCAGGAACCCGATGATCTGCTCTTCCGAAAATCGCTTCTTCACCTCCAACCTCCTGGCCGCGGTTAGACTCTAAACAATCTCGCTACTCAAAGGCGGGGGGACGTCGGTCGCGTTACCGAGCTCGCGATGACGCTGGCAACTGACTGACCGGCGCGACGTGCGCCCCTAGCGCTCCAGCAGCGCCTTGATCTGCGCCTCCATGGCCGCCAGATCGCTCTCCCCCTGGTAGCGGGCGGCGATCCGGCCCTGGTGGTCGATGAGATAGGTCAACGGCAAGCCCATCACGCCGCCGAAGGCCGCGCCGAGCTTCGCATCGCCGATGATCGCCGGGTATGCAACCGGGTGCCGGGCCAGGTGCCGTCTCACGGCCGCCGCGTCGTCGTCCATGGAAACGCCGATGACCTGCAGGCCGCGCGCGCCGTATTGTCGCTGCCAGTGCGAGAAGCGCGGCATTTCCTCGAGACAGGGCGCGCACCAGCTGGCCCAGAAGTTCAGCAGCACCAGTTTGCCGCGGTAGTCCGCGAGCTGCAGCGGGCGCCCGGCCAGATCGGGGCGCGAGAAATCGGGGGCGGCGTCGCCCACGTTCATCGCGGTGGCCGCTCCACACAGCAGCAACGACAACGCGGCCAGTGCCGCAGGGCGCGGTAGCATGCTCAGGGGTTCCTGGCGACGGGATAGCCCTTGTCGACCCAATCGCGCCCGAAGTCGTTGGCGATATGCAGCGCCTTGAGCTGCGTAAAGCCCAGCGCATGCAGGGCCTCGTAGGCGGCTGCCATGTTGGGACAGCGGGTCCAGGGACAGCAACCGCAGTAGATGACGATTGCGGTGTCCCTGGGCAGGCGGGCCACGCGCTCGCGCAAGGCGCGCAAGCCCTCAGCGTCGTTGGCTGCGCCCACGTACTCGGCCCCGGGAATATGAGCCTGCTCGTACAAGGTTCGGAAGCCCACCTGCAGGATCAGCGGTTTTGACGTTGCCTTGCCCAGGAGCACAGCGGCCAGTTCGTCGGGTTGGATCAGTTCGGCTGTGGGAATGGTTGCAGCCGGGTGGGATCGGCCTGGGCGAAGTTGCCTGATGCGAGCAGCAGCATGCACAGCACGGCGACCACGGGGAGGAGGGCAGCGCGGTGGCGCGTCATCGTCGTGCCCTGCCCGGCGGGGGCTGTTGCCTCGCGCGGCGGAGCCGCTGCCGGGACTGCAGAAAACGCGCCAGCAGCGATTCATGTGCGGCGGCGGCGACGGGCCCGATGCGGGCCCATGCGAGTGCCAGTTCGTCCGGCTCGTCGTGCACGGCCTCGCGCCCCTGGCCCATACCCTGCACGAGACGCTGCAATTGATAGTCCCTGCGCAGCGCCTGGTCCTCCGCTGGCGTGGGCAGTTCTGCGGCGATCTCGCCGCGGACGCACAGGGTCCGGAGCGCGGTCTCATTGGTGGCCATTTCAGGTTCAGAGGCAGCGTTGGCTCTCGTCCACGTTTCCTGCAATGCCGCAGTGCCTCCCTTGGGCCACTGCTGCGCACCGACGATGAAACTCTCCGCGCTCTGTTTGAGCGCTTCGCGCTCCCGGGGGTCGGCGCCCTGTGCCACGGTCGACCCATACGCCCGAATGAGACGCGCCGCCTCGAACAGGTGTTCGAACGATTGTTCGGCGTCGCGTGCACGCTGTTCGGCGAGCCTGGCCTGGCATTTATCCAATGCCCGTTCGAACCGATCGTGCAGCCCACGCTCGTCGGCTCGCGGCATTTCGCCCAGAGCTTCGAAGGCAGCGCGCCACTGCGGGATCTGCGCCACGCCTGCGAGCAGCGCCGCTCCTGACTGGGCAACCACCTGCTCAACCTCTGCGCAGATCACCAGCGCCCCTGCCTTGCTGGTTTCCAGTGCGGCCGCATACTCGCTGTAGGCCTGCTGGCGTTTTTGAAAGACCGCGTCGCAGTGCCCATGAAACTCGTGCCACAAAGGCCCTTCCTGGTTGCGCGGGACCGGACCCGCGTCCTGCCACTGCCGCTGCAGGGCTTTCACCGCGTCGACCGCGGCGCGACCGTCTTCCGTCGTAAGCAAAGCCTGGGCCCGCTGGATCAGGGACTTCCGGGCCGCCACGTTCTGCGCTAGCCACGCATCGAGCCGCACCTGCAGCCGGCCACGTGTAGCGTCAAATTCCTGCTGCAGGGCCTTGAGGGCGAC
>JAYTXT010000278.1:0-5204 GCA_043742765.1 Gammaproteobacteria bacterium
ACCATCGAAGTGCGCGAGCTGTTTTACAACGTGCCGGCGCGCCGCAAATTCGTGCGCACCGAGCCCACCGAGTTCGGTCACATCGCGCGCACCATCGAACGCCTGGCGCTCGCCGCTCCGGCGGTCGCATTCCGGGTGCGACACAACGGCCGCCAGACCCTCGACCTGCCGGCCGCAGACGATGCGATGGGGCGCGATGCGCGCGTGGCGCGCGTGCTGGGCGCGGAATTCCTGGCCCGCTCGCTCCCCATTGCGCAGCACGGCTTGCTGCAGCTGCGCGGGTGGCTGGGCCTGCCGACTGCCGCGCGTGCCAGTACCGACGGACAATTCTGGTACGTCAACGGTCGCCCCGTGCGCGACCGGCTATTGGGCAATGCGGCGCGGCTGGGTTATCGCGACGTGCTGTATCACGGCCGTCACCCGGCCTACGTGCTCGACCTGCGACTCGACCCGCGGCTCGTGGACGTTAACGCGCACCCCGCGAAGCTTGAACTGCGCTTTCGCGACAGCCGCGCCGTACACGACTTCGTGTTTCGGGCCATCGAGCGCACCCTGGCGGCGAACACGGCTGGCAGCGGCCCGCCGGCCGCGACGCTGCCCGTCACTGCCGGCTGGCAGGCGGCCCCGCAGGCGCAGCGCTTCGACTTCGGGACTGCGCGTGCGGCGACTGACTGGTCGCGCGGTGTGTTTGCGGCGGCGGCGGCCCTGCAGGTGAGCGAGCCCGGCGCCAGTGCTGGCGCCGGCGCCGATGAACGGCCGCTGGGCACGCCAATCGCGCAGCTGCACGGCCTGTTCGTGCTGGCGCAGAACCGCAACGGACTGGTGCTGGTCGACATGCATGCCGCGCACGAGCGGGTGCTCTACGAATCCTTTAAGGCCCAGCACGCCGCCGGCGGCGAGCCGGCCGCGCAGCGGCTCCTCGAGCCACTGGCAGTGGCCGCGGCGGAACACGAGATCGACACGCTCCTGGCAGCGGGCGAGGACTTCGCGCGGCTGGGTTTCGAGCTCGAGCGGCTGGCGCCCGGGCAGCTCGCGGTGCGTCAGGTGCCGGCCATGCTGGCGAGCGCCGATGTACCCGCGCTGCTGCGCGAAGTGCTGCACGATCTGGCGGACGATCGTGGTGCGCACCATCTGGACGGTGCGGCCCACCGGGTGCTGGGCACACTGGCCTGCCGCAGCGCCATCCACGCGCACCGGCGCTTGACGCTGCCGGAAATGGACGCGCTGCTGCGGCAGATGGAAGCCACCGAGCGCTCCGGCCAGTGCAATCACGGGCGTCCGACCTGGACCGAGCTGTCGCTGCCGGAGCTCGATCGCCTGTTCCTGCGCGGCCGATGAGCGCGCCGCTGGCGCTGGTGCTCACCGGTCCCACCGGGAGCGGCAAGAGCGACTGGGCCTGGCGTCTGGCACAGGAGCTGCCGGTTGAAATCATCAGCGTCGACTCCGCGCAGGTGTACCGCGGCATGGACATCGGCACCGCCAAGCCATCCGCAGCGGTGCGGGCGCGTGTCACCCACCACCTGATCGACATACGTGATCCATCTGAGCGCTACTCGGCGGGCGAGTTCGTGCGCGACGCACGTGCGGCCATGGCGCAGGCCCACTCGCGCGGCCACTTGCCGGTGCTGGTCGGGGGCACGCAGCTGTATCTGCGCGCACTGCTGCGCGGGATGGCGCTGCTGCCCGAAGCCTCGCCGGCATTACGCGCCGAACTCGCGGCCGAGGCCGTCGTGCGGGGTTGGCCCGAGCTGCACGCCGAGCTTGCGAAAGTGGATCCGCGCGCCGCCGCGAAGATCCACCCCAACGATCCGCAGCGCATCCAGCGCGCGCTCGAGGTCTACCGGCACAGCGGCCGGCCGATTTCCGACTGGCAGGCGGCGACGCAGCCGCCCGCTGACGGTGCCCATTGGCTGCGGTTTGCACTCATACCCAGGGACCGTGCGGTACTCGCGCGGGGCCTGCGCGCGCGCTTCGAGGCCATGCTCGAGGCCGGGTTGCTGGCCGAGGTGTCGGCGCTGTACCAGCGCGGCGATCTGCACGCGGAACTTCCGGCGATCCGCGCAGTCGGTTACCGGCAGTTGTGGGCCCATTGCGCCGGCGCGACTGGGCTGCAGGCAGCCACGGAGCAGGCGGTCGCCGCCACCCGGCAGCTGGCCAAGCGCCAGCTGACCTGGTTGCGCGCAGAAAGCGCCTATGAGGTGGTCGATCCTGAGGCGGAAGCCGGATTTGCGCGCCTGCTGTCGGCAATCCGCGCCGCTGGATTCATGGCCGGCACGCCCCCCGGATGCTAGAATTGCTCTACGTCCCAAGCTGACAGGCCCGCGGGACTTCTGACGAACGCCGAAAAATAAGGAGAACAACTCATGGCCAAAGGCCAATCCCTCCAGGATCCGTTTCTGAACGCCCTGCGCAAGGAACATATTCCAGTGTCGATCTACCTTGTTAACGGCATCAAGCTGCAGGGCCAGATCGATTCCTTCGACCAGTTCGTGGTGCTGCTGAAGAACACCGTCAGCCAGATGGTCTACAAGCACGCGATTTCCACCGTGGTACCCGCCCGTGCCGTGCAGCTGCCGAGCGCCGAGGGTACGGAGAGCCCCGCAGAATAATGCGCCTGCGCCGTATGCGGAATGTTTGATCGCCCGCGCAGCGGTGAGCGCGCGGTGCTCGTGCGCCTCGGACTGGGCGTTCCGCTGCGGCCCGAAGACCTCGAGGAATTCCAGCAGCTGGCGCGCTCGGCTGGCGCCACGCCCGTGGCCACCGTAACCGGCCGGCGCGAGCGTCCCGACCCACGCTATTTTGTCGGCAGCGGCAAGGCGGAGGAGATCGGCGCAGTGGCGGCGGCCGAATCGGCCGATGTGATCCTCATCGATCATCCGCTCTCGCCCAGCCAGGAGCGCAATCTCGAGAAACTCACCGGGCGGCGCGTGCTGGATCGCAGTGGCCTGATCCTCGATATCTTCGCGCAGCGCGCGCGCAGTTTCGAGGGCAAGCTCCAGGTCGAACTGGCGCAGCTCAAGCATCTGTCGACGCGCCTGGTGCGCGGCTGGACGCATCTGGAGCGCCAGAAGGGCGGCATCGGCCTGCGCGGCCCGGGTGAAACGCAACTCGAGACCGATCGCCGGCTGCTGGCGACACGCGTGAAGTCGCTGACGCGGAAACTCGCGCGGCTCCGCCAGCAGCGCGACACGGGGCGCAGCGCGCGCGCCGAGATTCCCGTGCCCGGCGTTGCCCTGGTGGGCTACACGAATGCCGGCAAGTCCACGCTGTTCCGCGCGCTCACCGGCGCGGACGCCTACATCGCCGACCAGCTGTTCGCGACGCTCGACCCTACGGTTCGTAAGCTCGCGCTCCCGGGCGGCGCCGGCATCGTGGTCGCCGATACGGTGGGCTTCATCCGTGAACTGCCGCACGAGCTGGTGGCGGCGTTCCAGTCGACACTCCAGGAGGCACGCAGCGCGCAGCTGCTGCTGAATGTGATCGACGCCGCCGACGCGCGGCGCGACGAGTACACCACTCAGGTCAACGCCGTGTTGGCGGAAATCGGCGCCGGTGAGCTGCCGCAGCTCCTGGTCTTCAACAAGATCGACCGCATCAGTCTCGAGCCGCGCATCGAGCGCGACGCCGCGGGCAATGCGACCCAGGTGTGGATCAGCGCGGCCCAGGGCCGCGGACTCGAGCTGCTCAAGCAGGCGATCACCGAGCGTCTGCAGTTGGGTGCAGTGCACGCCTGGCTGCGCATACCGGCGGGCGCGGGCGCCATGCGGGCGCGTTTGTTTGCGCAGGGTGCGGTGCGTGAGGAACAAAGTGAAGCGGACGGCGCGATGCGCTTGCTCGTCGAGCTGCCGCCCGCGCAGCTGGCCGAGCTGCGGCGCCATCCGCAGGTGGTGCTGACGCTCATTCCCAGCACGCCTTGTGCCCCTGCATTGCCGTACCTAGAATCTACCCGCGCGGTAGCGCCCCAATAGCCATTGCAGAAAGTCAACCATGGCCTGGAACCAACCTGCCGATGATAAGGGCGCCAAGCCGCGGCGCAGCAGCGGGCGCGAGCGCCCGGGCACCGGGCGGGCACGACGCTGGCGTCAGCGCTGGAAGGCCAGTGCGGGCGCGCGTGGGCCGTTCTATGCCGCGGCGGCCGGGCTGGCGGTGCTGCTCTGGCTGGCCACCGGGTTCTACCAGCTCGATGACGGCGAGCGTGGCGTGCTGCAGCGCTTCGGCGCCTATACGGGAGAACGCGGTAGCGGCGCCGGCTGGCATCTGCCCTGGCCGATCGAGACGCTGACGGCCGTCGACCTGGGCCGGCAGAACAGCGCGGACTTCCAGTCGCGCATGCTGACCAGCGATGCGATGCTCGTGAATGTCGTGGCCAGCATCCAGTACCAGTACACCGACGCGCGCGCCGCGCTGTTTGCGGTGCGCGATCCCGATGCCGTGGTGCGCGAACTCGGCGAGGCGGTAGCGCGCGAAGCCCTCGCGCGTCGGCCGATCGCCGAACTAATGGGTGGCGCCATGCGCGCACCGCTTGCGGCCGCGCTCCGTGCGGACATGCAGCAAGTGCTCGACAGCATGGGCGCGGGCCTGCGGGTGCTGGAAGTGAGTCTTGGCGACGTGCAGGTGCCGGAAGTTGTACTCGCCTCGCAGCGCGAGCTGGTGCAGGCGGGCGTCGAGCGCGAGCGCGCGACGCGCGAGGCACAGGGTTACGCGGCCGAGCTGATTCCGGCCGCGCAAGGTCTGGCGCAGAAACAGCATCTGGAAGCGGAAGCCTACAAGCTGCAGGCCATCGGCGTGGCGGAAGGCGATGCGGCGCGCTTTGAGCCGATCGCCGCGGCCTACGCGCGCGCGCCCGAGGTAACGCGGAACCGGCTTTATATCGAGACCATGGAAACAGTGCTCGCGCGTTCGCGCAAGATCATCATCGATGGCAAGAGCAGCGGCAACACGCTGGTGCTGCCGCTCGACAAACTCGCTGATGCCGGCGTGCTCAAGGCCGCCGGGGTGATTGGCGTCGCCAATACCGCTGCGGCTGCTGCGGCGCCCGCAATCGCAGCTCCCGCAGCCCCTGCTGCGGCGGCCGGCGCCGTCGATCACAACGCGCGCGACGATCGCGGTCGCGAGCGCGGAGAGCGGCAGTGAGCGATCGCTGGTTGGCGCCGATCGCCGCAGCCGTGGCACTGATGGTGCTGTCGTACCTGAGCCTGTTCACG
>JAYTXT010000279.1:0-5625 GCA_043742765.1 Gammaproteobacteria bacterium
AGCTGACGCGCCAGGCTGACGTTGAGCAGTGGTTCGCAGCGCACCGGCCGGAAGTCGTGATCATGGCGGCCGCAAAAGTCGGCGGCATACACGCCAACAACAGCTACCCGGCCGAATTCATCCGCGACAATCTCGAGGTGCAGAACAACGTCATCGACGCGGCCTACCGGCACGGCGCCGGCAAGCTGACGTTTCTCGGCTCGAGCTGCATCTACCCCAAGCACGCGCCGCAGCCGATGAACGAGGACTGCCTGCTCACCGGGCCGCTTGAGCCCACCAATGAGTGGTATGCAATAGCCAAGATCGCCGGCATCAAGCTGTGCCAGGCATACCGGCGCCAGTACGGGTTCGACGCCATCTCGGTGATGCCCACCAATCTATACGGGCCGGGCGACAATTTCAGTCTGGAGAATTCGCACGTGCTGCCGGCGCTGATCGCCAAATTCCACCAAGCGAAGCGCACCGGGCAGAAATCGGTGGTCGTCTGGGGCACGGGCACGCCGCGCCGCGAGTTCCTGTACGTCGACGACCTCGCCGACGCCGTGGTGTTCCTGACGCGGAATTACTCGGATGCGGGGCCCATCAACGTCGGCACCGGGACGGACGTCACGATCCGCGAACTCGCCGGATTCGTGGGCCAGGCGGTGGGTTTCGCCGGTGAGCTGGTCTTCGACACGACGAAGCCCGACGGCACGCCGCGCAAGCTCCTCGACGTCGGCCGGGTCCACGCACTCGGTTGGCGCGCCACCACCACGCTGGAATCAGGACTGCGCACGACCTACGAGTGGTTCTGCGCCAATGAGTCGCAGCTGCGGCGCTGACATACGGCCGCGCCGACGCCTTCAGGGCAGCAGCACCGTCGAGCCGGTGGTGCGGCGCGATTCCAGTTCGACGTGAGCGCGCGCGGCTTCGCGCAGCGGGAAACGCTGGCCGATCAGCACGCGGATCTTGCGCCGCCGAATCAGTGCGAACAGCTCGCGCGCGGCCTGCCGGCGCGATTTCGCATCCGCGAGATAGTGCCCGGCGGTGGGCCGGGTCAGGAACAGCGAGCCGCGACGCGTGAGCTCCAGCGGCGCCACCGGCGGCACGGCGCCCGAGGCGTTGCCGAAGCTCACCATGAGATGCCGCGGTTTCAGGCAATCGAGCGCGGCCATGAACGTGTCCTTGCCGACGCCGTCGTACACGACGTCAACACCCTTCCCTTTGGTGTATGCCCGGACTTTCGCGGCCATGCCCTCATAGCCGACGAACACCGGGTTGCAGCCGCACTTCTTCGCCAGCGCCACCTTGTCCGCACTGCCCACCACACCGATCACTCGGGCGCCGAGCGCGCGCGCCCATTGGCTGAGTATCAGGCCCACGCCGCCCGCAGCCGCAGGCAGCAACACCACATCGCCTTTTTTTACGCGATAAGTCTGGCGCACCAGGAACCAGGCCGTAAGACCCTTGAGCATGATCGCCGCCGCCTGTTCATCGGAAATATCGCGCGGCAACTTGATCAGCTCGTCCACGTGCAGCACGCGCTGTTCGGCATAGGCACCCGCCGCAGCGAGGTAATAGGCCACGCGATCGCCGACCTTGAACCCCCTGACCTTCCGGCCCACTGCAGTGACCACTCCCGCCGCCTCGTTGCCGAGCCCGGTGGGCAATACGCTCGGATACAGCCCGGTGCGCACGTAGATGTCGATGTAGTTCAACCCGACCGCGGTCTGCCGGATCAGCACTTCGCCGAGGCCCGGGGGCACAACGGGATATTCTTCCCATTGGAGCCGTTCGGCGCCGCCGTGTTCGTAAAGCCGGATTGCCCTGGACATGACACGTACTCCCGTTGAGCTATTCGAAACCGCGCACGCGTTTGCTGCGCAGGCTTTCCTTGGCGCGCTGCAGGCGCGTCAGCAGTTCCGGACCCTGGCGCAGCGCCACGCCCACGGCCAGCGTATCCACCACCGTGAGCTGCGCAAGCCGCGTGGTCATCGGTGTATAGATATCCGTATCCTCGTCGATGAGCAACTCCAGCGCCACGGTGCAGCGCGCGGCGAGTGGCGCGCCGAGCGCGGTGATGCCGATCACGTCCGCCCCCGACTCGCGCGCCAGGTCGACGCTCGAGAGCAAGTCGACCGTGCGTCCGCTCGCCGAGAAGGCCAACACCACATCGCCCGGCCGCAGCATGGTCGCCGCCATGCCGTGCACATGGGCATCGGAATAGGCCACCGATGGGAGCCCGAGCCTGAACAACTTGTGCTGCGCGTCGGCGGCGACGATGCCTGAGCTGCCAAGGCCATAGCATTCCACGCGACGCGCGGCGCACAGCAGCGCGATCGCCTGCTCGAGGCGCGAGGGATCGAGCTGGCTGCGCACCTGCAGCAGTGTCCGCGCTGCCTTGCCGAAGACCTTGGCCGCCATTTCAGCCACGGAATCGCCGGGGCTCACATCCGAGTGCATGAACAGCTGTCCGCTGGCGAGGCTCTGCGCCATGCGCATCTTGAAATCGGCGAAGCCATGACAGCCCAGCGACCGGCAGCAGCGAATCACGGTGGGCTCGCTCACCTGCGCCTGGTTCGCGACCGCCGCCAGCGAGAGCTTGAGCAGTTCGTGCGGGCGCTCGAGCACCAGGTCGGCGACGCGCCGCTCCGCGGCCGGGAGCCGCTCGCGCGCCCCCATCAGGAACTTGAGCCACCCTCCCTCGCTCACCGCCGGGGTCACGCTGCGCTCCAGGCTATTCATGGCGCGCCAGCCGACGGCGCGTCCGGGCACCAGTACACGTCGACCGGGACGGCACTCTGGCGCAGGATTGCGCGCACCGGCAGGTCGCCGATCGGCCCCGCTGCCAGGGCGCGCTGGTACACCCGCCATTTGTACGCGCCGCTGATCTGGAGGCAGATGCGCCGCGAGTGCAGGAGAGCCGCGAGGTTCAGCGACAAGCGTGGGTGCGGCGCGCCCTGCGGCTCCATGGCGACGCAGCCGGGCGGGACCCCGGGGTCAAGTGCGGCGCTCAGACCCGCGCTGCCCGGAAACAGTGACGCCGTGTGCGCGTCGTCACCCATGCCCAGCACGACCACGTCGAAGGGCTGTGGCATGGCAGCGATCGAGCTCCAGGCGCGCGCGGCGCCCTCCGCGGGCGTGGCCGCATCGTTCTTCATGCCGATGAACTGCGCCGCGGCGGCGCGCTCACGCAGGAGCGAGTCGCGCACCAGCGACTCGTTGCTGGCCGGATCAGCGACCGCCACCCAGCGCTCGTCGGCCAGCGTGATCTGCACACGCGGCCAGTCGAGCGCCTGCCGCGCCAGGTGCGCGAACATCAACGCGGGGGTACGCCCGCCCGAGACCACGAGGCTGGCGTACGGGCGCAGCGCCAGCGCCGCGCCGAGGTCGGCGCCAATCGCCGCCGCCAGCAGCGCGGCCTGCGCTTCGCTGTTGGCGGCGCGCAGCTCCCGCAATTCAGGTTTCGTCGCGCCAGGCATAGCCGTCGCGGCCGATCAGCGCGGTGGCGGCAGCCGGCCCCCAGCTGCCCGCCGCGTAGGTCTTGGGTTGATTGCCGGTGTGCGCCCAGCCGGCGCGGATCGGGTCGATCCAGCTCCAGGCCGTGTCGAGTTCGTCACGGCGCATGAACAGCGTCAGGTTGCCCTTCACCACGTCCATGAGCAGCCGCTCGTAGGCCGACAGCGGCCGCTCCTTGAAGCTCTCGCCCAGGTCGAGCGCGAGATTCACAGGACGCAGGCGCATCGCGTCACCAGGGGCCTTGGCGAGGATCGTCAGCGTGATGCTCTCGTCCGGCTGCAGGCGGATCACCAGCTGGTTAGGCGCGTCCTGCGCACGGTTCTGGAAAATGGACAGTGGCACGTCGTCGAAGGTGATGGCGATCTCGGCCAGCGAGTGCTGCAGCCGCTTGCCGGTGCGCAGGTAGAAGGGCACGCCAGCCCAGCGCCAGTTGTCGATCTCCGCCTTGATCGCCACGAAGGTTTCGGTCTGGCTGCCCTCGGGCACGCCGACCTCATCGGCGTAACCGATGACACTGGCGCCATCGATGCTGCCGGCCTTGTACTGGCCACGCACCGTTTTCTGGTCCACGGTTTCATCATCGATCGGGCGGAGCGCGCGCAGCACCTTGAGCTTCTCGTCGCGCACCGTATCGGCATCGGAGCTCGCGGGCGGCTCCATCGCCAGGATGCACAGCAGCTGCAGCATGTGGTTCTGCACCATGTCGCGCATGGCGCCGGTCTCGTCGTAGAACTTGGCCCGGCCCTCCACGCCCAGCTGCTCGGCGACCGTGATCTGTACGTGGCGGATGCGGCCGCGTCGCCACAGCGGCTCGAAGAAAGCGTTGCCGAAACGGAGCGCGAGCAGGTTCTGCACCGGCTCCTTGCCGAGGTAATGATCGATGCGGTAGATCTGCTTCTCGGAAAAACTCTGCGCCACCTGTTCGTTGATGCGCGCGGCGGAGGCCCGATCGGTGCCGAGCGGCTTCTCGAGCACCACGCGCGCGTTCGGTGTCACCACATTCGCGGCGGCCATATTGGCGGCCGTGGTGATGTACAGGCTCGGCGAGGTGGACAGGAACCAGACGCGCGTCTGCGCGTCGCGAGCGGCGATGCGGGCCTTGAGCGCCTTGAAGTCCTCGACCCGCGTCGCATCGACCTGCTGGTAATCGAGGCAGGCGGCGAACTCCGTCCAGCGCGCCTCACTGAATTCGGGGGCAGCGACATGTTCGCGACAATGCTCGAGCGCACGCGCTATGTACGCCTCGCGCGTCAGCGCGCTGCTGGCCGCGGCCAGGATGTGGGCGCGCGCATCGAATTGCCCGTCATTGAAGCGCTGGTAGAGCGCTGGAATGAGCTTGCGCATGGCCAGATCGCCGGTGCCGCCAAACAGCACGATCTCAAATGGGTCGAGCACCTGCACCGTTCACCTCCGGCCAATGGCATGTTATTGGTGTAGTTAAACTACTATATATCTCGTAGCCCAGTCTGGCAAAGACATTTTTGATTGTTGATTTAGCTTGTTATGGGCTATTGTTTATTATGACAAACAGGACTTGCCAAAGATTCATTATGGAGTTTTACTACGCGTTGTGAGCAAAACCCCTCCCCTGCAAGCCACCGTTCTCAAGGTCACCGAGCGCATCTGCGAGCGCAGTCGCATCTCCCGCGCTGACTACCTCGAGCGCATGAGCGCGCCCGCTCGCGATGGCAGCGCACGAGGGCGCCTCAGTTGCACGAACCTCGCACATGGCTTCGCCGCGGCACCAACCACGGACAAGGCCGAGTTGCGCAAGCTCAACTGGCCGAATATCGGCATCGTCACCGCATTCAACGACATGCTCTCCGCGCACCAACCCTTCGAACGCTACCCCGCAGTGATCCGCGCCGCAGCGCGCGAGGCCGGCGCCACGGCCCAGGTCGCCGGCGGCGTACCGGCGATGTGCGACGGCGTTACGCAGGGACAGGCCGGCATGGAGCTCTCGCTGTTCAGCCGCGATGTGATTGCGATGTCAACTGCGGTGGCGCTCTCGCACGGCATGTTCGATGCGGCGCTGTGCCTCGGCGTGTGCGACAAGATCGTGCCCGGGCTCCTGATCGGGGCGCTGAGCTTTGGTTCGCTGCCGACGATCTTCGTGCCCGCGGGCCC
>JAYTXT010000280.1:0-3386 GCA_043742765.1 Gammaproteobacteria bacterium
GCGGGCGCGCGCCGAACCGTTCGGCGCGCGGCGCCAGCAGCCGCTCGCGCGGCTCGCCGCGCAGCGCCGCGTGCAGCATTGCCGCGAGCAGCCGGCAAGCGTCGAGCACCCGCGGCGACTCGCAGGTGACACGCGCCGCATCAGCCGCCAGCGATACGGATTGCTCTGGCGCGGCGTAGGCATGCAGCACGACCGGAGCGACACGCGACAGCGGCTCGGCGTCCAGCGCCACCATGACCTGTGCCGTCGCGAGTGGCGGCGCCCGCCACGGCGCCGCCGCCAGGGCACGGGCCGTCGCCGCCGTGACACCCAGGCATTGCCCGGTGGCCGACAGATACCCCTCGCGCTGCCAGCGGCCGTAGCGTTCCAGCTGGTCGCCCGCGTCGAACCCAGCGCATTCCGCCAGGCTCTCGGCGAGGCACAGCGCCATCGCGGTATCGTCGCTCCACGCGCCGCGCGGCAGGTCGAAGGGGCCGCCGCCAAGCAGATCTCCAACCGGCGTGAAGCTGCCCGGCCGGCGATACTGCGTCGCTGCCGCCAGCGCATCGCCCACCGCCAGGCCGAGCATGGCCCCCTGGAAACGTTCGCGCAGCCCGCGGACCGGCGCCAGCTCGGCCTCGGAAATCTCGTTGTCCTCAGGTTCAGCAACAGCCGCCTGCCACAGGCGCGGCGTCCATTGACGAATGTACTCGGCCTGCTCCAGCGTCTGTGGAACCACGGGCCACAGGGCCGCGCGCGCGCACTGCTGCGTCCACAGTTTGTTGAGCTCAGCGAGCGCGCTGGTCCCGTCGCGCCCCTGTTCAACCAGGAAGCAACCCGCCACCGTGCCGGTACGGCCGATGCCAGCGCGGCAGTGGAGGTAGACGTTGCTGCCCGCAGCGAGTACCGCGGCGATCTCGTCCTGGATGCGCCGCATCTGTGTCGCCCGGCGCGGCACCCGCTGGTCGCGGATCGAACGGCGCAGGTAAGTCACGGCGGGCGGCAGCAGGGAATCGTAGGGCGGGCATTCGCCCTCTTCAGTCAGATCGAAGAAACAGCTGATGCCGGCGGCGATCAGCCCCGCCACCCGCGCGCGCCCGGCGTCACCAAGCTGCGCCTCGCGTCCCGGTGGATATTCGCCCGCCAGGAGCCTGCCGGGCATGACCCAGTAGCTGTTGGCGAGCGGCCGCTCCATCACTCGCTCCCGGCCTTGAGCGCAGCGAAATCGAACAGCGTCGTGTCGGCCAGGTGCGCCGGCTCGACGTTGCGAAGCGCGGAGAAGATCGCCTCGGTGCGCCCGGGGTGCTGCTGCTCCCATTCGCCGAGCATGCGCTTGATCACCACGCGCTGCAGCTGCTGCTGGGAGCCGCACAGATCGCAAGGGATCAGCGGGAAGGCGCGGCCACGCGCGTAGCGCGCGATATCGCGTTCGGCGATGTAGGCGAGCGGACGGATGACCACGTGGCGGCCGTCGTCGGAGCGGAACTTCGGCGCCATCGCCTTGAGGCGCCCGCCGTGAAACAGGTTCAGGAACAGCGTCTCGACGATGTCGTCGCGGTGATGGCCGAGCGCAATCTTGGTGATGCCATGCTCGCTCGCATAGCGGTAAAGCGCGCCGCGGCGCATGCGCGAGCACAACGAGCACATCGTGCGCCCTTGCGGAATCAGGCGCTTGACGACGCTGTAGGTGTCCTGCTCAATGACGTGGAACGGCACGCCCAGGGCACGCAGGTAATCGGGCAGCACCTGCTGCGGGAACCCCGGCTGTTTCTGGTCGAGGTTGACGGCGATCAGCTCGAATTCGATCGGTGCGCTGCGCTGGAGCGAGAGCAGCAGGTCGAGGAGCGTGTAGGAATCCTTGCCGCCCGACAGGCACACCATGACTTTATCGCCCGGCTCGATCATCCGGTAGTCGCCGATCGCTTTGCCGGCGAGCCCGCGGAGCGCCGCGCCGAGCTTGCGCAGTGTTCCGGAATCGCGGGCCACAGGGCGCGCGATCTGGGCGACGGCGGCGTTCATGCGGCCTCCGCCAGGTACTTGCCCTGCAGGTAACGCAGCAGCGCATTGGCGCTGAGCGCATGGCCGCTGGCCTGCTTGATCAGCTCCTTGATCGGCAGTTTGGCGCCAAGCCCGTGCATGTTTTCACGCAGCCAGGCAAAAATAGGCGCGAACTCGCCGCGCTCAATCAGCACGTCGACCTCCGGCAGCTGCGCGCGCAGCGCCTCCCACAACTGCGCGGCGATCACCAGGCCGAGCGCGTAGGAGGGGAAATAGCCGAAAGATCCGAGCGCCCAGTGCATGTCCTGCAGGCAGCCGTCGGCGGCGCCAGCCGGGCGGCTCCCGAAGCGCTGCTCCATACCGCTGTTCCACACATCCGGCAGGTCGCGCACTGCGAGCTTGCCGGCGAGCAGCTGCTTCTCGATGTCATAGCGCTGCATGATGTGCAGCGAGTAGCTCATTTCGTCGGCGTCGATGCGGATCAGACCGCGGTGGACGCGCGTCAGCGTACGCCGCAGATTCTCGAACTCCCACTCCGGACCGCTGGCCGCGTAGTGTTTGTGCAGCAGCGGCAGCAGGTAGCGCAGGAACGGCGCGCTACGGCCGATGATCATCTCGAGCAGCAGCGACTGGCTCTCCTCGAGCGCCATGCCCCGATCGCGCCCCACCGGCTGGTCGCGCCAGGCCGGGGGCATCCCCAGGTCGTACATCGCGTGCCCGGTTTCATGCAGCGCGCCGAGCAGACCGTTGAAGGGATCAGTGCCGTCGAAGCGTGTGGTGACGCGGATGTCGCCTACCACGCCTTCGGTAAACGGATGCTCGCTCTCGTCGAGCCGGCCCTGGTCGAAGGGGAAGCCGACCGCCTTCATGACCTCGACCGCCAGGCTCCGCTGCTTAGCCGTGCTGAACTTCCCAGCGATTGGTAGTACTGCCTGTTGCTGCTGCTTCGCGAGCGCCGCGCTGATCATGCCGGGCAGGCGGCGCGACAGCGCCTTGAAGATGGCGTCGATGTCGGCCGTGCCCAAGCCCGGGCTGAATTCGTCAACCAGCGCGTCGTAAGGCGGGAGGTTGAGCGCCTGGCCGAGGAGCGCGGCCTTGTCGCGCACCAGCAGCAGCACTTCTTCGAGGTGTGGTGCAAAGAGCGCGAAATTATTGTCGCGACGCGCGGCGAGCCACTGGCTCTCGGCAATGGCCGTCGCTCGTGCGAGCCGCGAGATCAACGTTGCCGGCGTCGCGATCGCATGATCGCGCTGCCGGCGCATCTCGCGCAGGTTCGACACCTGCCAATCCTCGAGGCCGCGGACGTCCGCCTGCGCCCGATCGAGGAGCCGCGTGACCTTCGGCGTGGTCAGCAGCGCGTGGTATTCGGTTTCGAGCGCGGCCACCTGCTCGCCGCGCAACGCAGCACT
>JAYTXT010000281.1:0-3301 GCA_043742765.1 Gammaproteobacteria bacterium
CGCGCTGGGCATGGTCGACGAGTATGTCTGACAGTCGTCAAAAATCCGTCTGGCACAACCCTTGCTGTGTAGAACGCAGTCAATTGAAATCTGGATGGACACGGCATGGCTACTGAAGTGAAAACCGCAGCTGGCGCAGCTGCTCCGGCAGCAAAGAAGAGCCGGCTGCCATTGATCATGATCGCAGTGGCGGTGCTGGCCTCTGGCGGTGGTGCGGCCTGGTGGTTTCTGAAGCCGAAGCCCGTGGTGGCGGGCAGCCCGGGGCCGGAGGCGCATGCGTCCAGGGCCGCAGCCATCTACTACAAGTTCGATCCGGCGTTTGTCGTCAACTTCGGCAGTGACGGCAACACGCGCTACCTGCAGATTACGCTCGAGGCGATGAGCCGCGAAGCGGCCGTGGTCGAGCAGATCAAGAATAACGAGCCCGCGATCCGCAATGATCTGGTGCTGCTGTACTCCGCGCAGCTGCCTGAAGCGCTGCTGGCGCCCGAAGGCAAGGAAAAACTCCGCGCGGCAACGCTCGAAGCGGTCCGCAAGACGGTCGCGGCCGAGGGCGCCAAGAGCGCGGCCGTCGAGGCCGTGTACTTCACCAGCTTTGTCATTCAATAACCGCCAACCGAGCCACGCATGAACGCCAATACCGCTGAACCTGAAGTCCGGAACGCACCGATCAATGATCTGCAGGCCGGAGTGCCCGCGGGTGCCGCCGGCGGCGACATCAATCTCGATGTGGTGCTGGATATCCCGGTCACGCTGTCGATGGAAGTGGGCCGGAGCCGCATCAGTATCCGCAACCTGCTGCAGCTGAACCAGGGTTCAGTCGTCGAACTGGAGCGCACTACCGGTGAGCCGCTCGACGTGTACGTGAACGGCACGCTGGTCGCGCACGGCGAAGTGGTGGTCATCAATGAGAAATTCGGCATCCGGCTGACCGACGTCATCAGCCCGGCGGAACGCATCCGCAAGCTCAAGTAGTCCCCGGCGGCGGCCCGCAGCGCCGGGATTCCGTCATTCCCGCTGGCACGCCGGTTGCTCTATACCCGGCATGCAACCGCAAATCACGATGCAACGCTGGCCCGGCCGGATCTTCGCACTGCTGCTGACCCTGCCGCTGGCCGGCGCGGCCCAGGCCGCAAGCTCCGCACCCTTTGCCGCTCCGAGCGGATTTACCGCGCCCGGAGCCGGCCTGGGCGTGGTGCGCCTGGTGCTGGCCCTGGCCCTGGTGCTCGCAGCGGTTTATGCCGCCGCAGCGCTGATGCGGCGCCTGCGTTTGATCGGCGCTGCCGGCACTGCCGAACTCCAGGTGATTTCCCAGGTGGCGCTCGGTGCGCGCGAACGCGCCGTGCTGCTGCGGGCCGGCAGCCAGCAGCTGCTGGTGGGCGTCGCCCCCGGCAACGTGCGGTTGTTGTGCACCTTGCCGGATACAACGCCGAACTCGTCGGTGACGGCGACCGATGGCACCGTGGTGAAACCCGGCGGCGCTGCGCCGGCGCTGCCGAATTTTCGTGAGCTGCTGCGCCGGAGCCTCGGGCGATGAAGCCGCGAGCCGCATGGTGGCTGTGCGCGCTGCTGCCACTGGCGTTGCTGCCGGGCGCGGCCTGTGCCGCCGGTTCGGCCGGGCTCGTGGCGCCAGGAATTCCCGCTTTTGCCGTGCAGAACATCGGCGGCGGTCAGACCTATACGCTGACGATCCAGCTGCTCGCGCTGATGACGGCGATCACGCTGTTGCCCGCCGCGCTGCTGATGATGACCGCTTTCACGCGCATCGTGATCGTGCTCGCCATCCTGCGCCAGGCGATCGGCGCCGGCCAGGCGCCGCCGAACCAGGTGCTCGTCGGATTGGCGCTGTTCCTGACGCTGTTCGTCATGTCGCCGGTGATCGACAAGATTCGCGTCGACGCGGTGAACCCCTACATGGCGGGCACCATCGACACCACCACGGCCCTGGAGCGCGGCGTCGGCCCGCTCAAAACCTTTATGCTGGAGCAGACACGCGAGAGCGATATCGCCGCCTTCGCGCGCATCGCCGGTGGCAAGGGTTACGACACTCCCAAGGACGTGCCGCTCACCGTGTTGGCGCCGGCCTTCATGACCAGTGAGCTGAAGACGGCGTTTCAGATCGGTTTCCTGCTGTTCATCCCCTTCGTCATCATCGATCTGGTCGTGGCCAGCGTGCTCATGTCGATGGGCATGATGATGCTCTCGCCAGTGCTGATTTCACTGCCCTTCAAGATCATGTTGTTCGTGCTGGTCGACGGCTGGACGCTGGTGATGGGCTCGCTCGCCGCAAGTTTCTACAGATAGGAAAGAGGCATCCATGACACCGGAAACCGTGATGACGATCGGCCAGCGCGCGCTGGAAATGACCATGCTGCTGGCCGCGCCGCTGCTGCTGGTGGCACTGGCGGTCGGACTCCTGGTCGGCATCTTCCAGGCTGCGACCCAGATCAATGAAATGACGTTGTCCTTCATTCCCAAGCTGGTGGGCATGGCAGTGGCGCTCATGGTCTCCGGCCCGTGGATGCTCCGGGAACTGATCAGTTACACGCGCGCGCTCATCGAAAGCATTCCCTCACTGGTGGGTTAGCAGGCACTGAATGGTTAACCTTGATGTCAGTCAGCTGCAGCACTGGCTCGGCGGGCTGTTCTGGCCGTTCGTGCGCATCGGCGCCTGCCTGATGATGGCGCCGGTGTATGGCGCCAGTTACGTGCCGCGGCGCCTGCGCCTGGTGCTGGCCGGCGCCGTGACGCTGACGGTCGCGCCGCTCCTACCGGCAGTGCCGGAGGTTGCGCTACTGTCGGTGGATGGCGTGATCACTACCGTGCAGCAGCTGCTGATCGGCGCGGCCTTGGGGTTCGCGCTGCAGCTGCTGTTCGACGCGCTGATGCTGGGCGGCCAGCTGCTCGCCAACGGCATGGGGCTCGGCTTCGCCTTCAATCTCGATCCGCTCCGTGGCGTCACCACGCCGGCCCTCGGCCAGCTCTACGTAGTGCTCGGGACACTGGTGTTTCTCGCGCTCGATGGCCATCTGGCGCTGCTCAATACGGTGGTCGACAGTTTTCGCGGCCTGCCAGTCGGCACCAGCGGTTTTGACGCCGTGCGTTGGCGCGCGTTGGCGGACTGGGGCGGGATCCTCTTCATTGGCGGCCTGCGCGTCGCGCTTCCGGGCATGGCGGCGCTGCTGGTCATCAACCTCGCCTTCGGCGTCATGAGCCGCGCTGCGCCGTCGCTTAATCTGTTCGCAGTCGGCCTGCCGGTGACGCTGATATTCGGTCTCGCCATCGTCACCTTTGGCATGCC
>JAYTXT010000282.1:0-4911 GCA_043742765.1 Gammaproteobacteria bacterium
CGTTCGTGCTCAGGCGAAAGGGCGAGTACGACGGATTCATCGCGGAACAGGATGTGACGGATGAAATCGAGGTGGCGCTGCCGCAGATCGCGGAATCCGCCGCAGCTTTGCAGGGGGTGATGGCGAGCCCGGTGCGTCCCATCGTTTCCATGGGGGCGCAGTGCACGAGTCCGTATGAGTGTCCGTTTATTGAGCGCTGCACGCAGGAGCAGGGCGGGCATCCTGAGTTTCCGGTGGAATTGCTGCCCCGCGGCGGCAAGGTGGTCGAGGCGCTGGTCGAGGCGGGCTATGCGGATCTCACGCAGGTCCCGGAGCATCTGCTCAGCAACGCAGTGCACCTCCGAGTCCATCAGGCCACTGTCTCGGGAGAAACGTTCTTTGATCCAGCGCCGACATCGGACTTACGGAAATTGAACTATCCGATGGCGCATCTGGATTTCGAGACCATCGGGCTGGCCATTCCCGAAATCATCGGTACCCAGCCCTATGAGCAGCTGCCGTTCCAGTGGTCGCTCCATGTGGAAGAGTCCGCGACGCGCGTCCGGCACGCGCACTTCCTGGGTCTGCATAACTTTGGAAATTTCGAGGCGCTGGCGTGCCCGCTTCTGGAGGCGCTGCCCGACGCCGGCCCGGTGTTTGCTTATAACGCGCCGTTCGAGCGCGGCGTGTTGGAGGGCCTGGCGGATCGGCTGCCCTCGCTGGCCAACGGTTTGCGAGGCGTCGCGGCGCGACTCGTGGATCTGCTGCCGACTACCCGGGCGGCGTACTATCACCGCGACATGAAGGGATCGTGGTCGATGAAGGCCGTGCTGCCCACGATCGAACCTGGGCTCGACTATGCCGACCTCGGGGAGGTGCAGGAGGGCGGCGGGGCGCAGCTCGCGTTCCTGCAGATGCGAGCCGGGCCAGTCAGCGCGGCGCGGAGGGAAGAACTTATAAGCGCGCTGCTGAAGTATTGTGAACGCGATACCTGGGGATTGGTCGTGCTGCGAAGGTTCCTGTGCGGGGGAGTGTCGTGAAGATGATCGGTCCCTGATGAAGACCAGCCGTTCCGCTCACCCGGTTCTGGGCTCGCGCCTGCCATGACGCGCTGGATAGTGGCGTTGTTGCTGGTTGTGGACCTGTTGGCCATCAGCACTGCGAGCGCTGCGGGCGCACTGACGGCGCTGAGCAATCTGCCTCTCGCCGAGTGCGGCATCGCTGCGGGCGATAGCCGGCACTGGCGCGCCAACCGATTGCTCGATGAAGCCGCGCAGCGCTGGGCCCGCGGCGCCGAGGCGAATGAAGCCGTGGAGCGCAGCGACTACACAGCCACCGCGGTCTCGGGACTCCATTTCTACGGGCTCGATTCTGTTCAAGGACCTCACCTGAACTCAGCGAGCTGCCGTGTGTTGCGCAACCGTGCGTTGCACGACGTCGGAGCCTTCCGCCGGCAGGGCGAACTCTGGATTCTCCTAGCGGCAAGGGCCGTGTTGCCCGGCCCGGCGGACCGGACCATCGTCGCGCGGCGTGTGCTGGCACTCGTCAACCAGGCCCGCAGCGAGGGCCACCGGTGCGGCGACAAGGACTGGCCGCCCATCGATCCGGTGCGCCTGTCTGCGACCCTATCCAATGTGGCCGCGCAGCACGCGCAGGACATGGCGGATCACCACTACTTTGATCACCGGGATCTAGGCGGCCGATCGCCCGCTGATCGCGTCAGGGCGGCGGGTTACCGTGAGCAGCTCGCGGGCGAAAACATCGCCTACGGCAAGCTGTCCGCGCAGGACGCCATCGCCGGGTGGCTGAAGAGTTCCGAGCATTGTGAGAACGTGATGGAGGCGCGCTTCAAGGAGATGGGCGTCGCCTACGCCGAGGACCGGGGAGGGCACCGCGGCCTCTACTGGGTTCAGTTGTTTGCGGAACCCAGGTGAGGCGGATCACCGCGTCAGGCGCCGCACGAATGATCTATGGCAGCTGCTCCGGCGCAGGCCGCCGCCGGATCAGCACATATGCACCCATGCCCAGCCAGATGACATTGAGCACCGCGGAGGGGAGTGCCCCGTTGTAGGCGCTGTTGATGAGCACGCCGGCGGAGCCCAGAACATTGATGAGCTGATACATCGGGGAGCGCGCGCCGAGCCGGCCTAGCGACACCAGGATATATGCGGCCAATATCAGCCCGGCCCCCACCCAGCCCAGGGCTTCGATTGCAAACGCCATGTCTGTATTCCTCAGCCGGTTGCGACGATGGTCCGGCCGGGTCATAGTCTCAGAAGCGGTAGCCTATTCCCAGTCCAACGACCGGGTAGAACTTGAGAATGCCCAGGTCCTGTGCAAGTTTCGCCTTTTCGGCGGCGACGTCCGCCTGCAGCTGGGCGCACACCGGTGTGCCGACGATGGCCGCGGCGCAGTTGCCGGTCAGCGCGATGCTGGGCGTGCCGGCATAGATCGCGCCGACGTCGAACAGCACGGAGAAGTGACCATCCTTGCCCACGACGTTGCCAAAACCGACGCCGAAGTACGGTGCGACGGAATTGCCGAACTTGAAGTTGCCGGTGAGGCTGCCGATCTCGGCGCCCGTGTAGACAGTGTTGTTGATGGTGTAGGTACCGCCGCTGGTCGGTTGGCCCACCGCGTCGATCTTCGTCGAGGAGGCAACGATACCCGCGGTCAGGTGAAAGCCGCCTTTAAGCACACGCCAATCGATCAGCACCGACGGGTTGCTGAGCTTCAATTTGCCATCGTAATGGACATCGGTATCGGTGACGGATCGGTTGAGACTGTAGCCGGAGTAGCCGATGCGCGCGTTGAACGCGTCGCTGATCCGGAAATCGATGTCCGCGCCGAGGCCGAGCGTACCGGCGCGGAACCCGATTCCTACCTGCGTGCCGGAGCCGGAAGCCGCACAGACAGGCGCCGTCAGCAGCACGGCCGCCAGGGACACAAAACCGCGACCGGGCTTGGTGCAAACATTCATTGTGACGCTCCTCGAAGTAAGAGTTGGACTGGGCCGTGATCGTGTTTCGGCCTGATAAGCGGAATCTTTAGCTTTGGCCCTTAAATCGGCGCCGTGGCCGGTTCCAGCTCCGGCACCGGGTCCACTGCCGGTGGCAGCAGCTTGTACATCACCGGCGTCACCAGCCGGGCGAGCAGCGTCGAGGAGATCAACCCGCCGATGATCACGATCGCCAGCGGCGAGTAAAGCCCAGAACCCTGCAGCGCAAGTGGCAGAAGGCCGCCGATGGCGGTCATGGACGTGAGCAGGATCGGCAGGAACCGCACTTCGCCCGCTTCCTGGATCGCCTCATCGAGCGTCCGGCCGACCGCGCGCAGCTGATTGGTGAAATCCACCAACAGGATCGAGTTCTTTATCTCGATGCCGATCAGCGCGATCATGCCGATGATCGAGGTGAACGACAGCGTGTAGCCGGTGAGCAGCAGGGCGAGCAGCGCGCCGGTGATGCCGAGCGGTATCACGCCGGCGACGATCAGCGTGGAGCGGAAACTGCCGAACTCCAGCACCAGCACGGCGATGATGCCGAACACGGCGACCAGCACCGCGGGGAGCAGCCCGCCAAAGCTCTCCCGCTGGGCTTCGACCTCGCCCGCGATGACGAAGCGATACCCGGGTGGCACTTGGATCGACTCGAGCCCCTTGACGACCCCGGCGGTCACCTTCGCGGTGTTGAAGCCGGTCTGCGTATAGGCCGAGACCGTGACCTGGCGCTCGCGGTTAAAGCGCGTGATCGCATTCGTCACGGACTCGAAGTGCGGGCTCGAGATCTGGCGGAGCGGGACCTGGCGGCCATTCGCCGCGCTCACCTGGATGTCATCGAGCGCCTCGATGGTCGGGCGTTCATGAATCGGCAAGCGCACCGTGATGTCGTAGTCATCGCCGTTGGGCGTGCGAAACTGCCCGACCGACTGACCGCTGATCGCCAGGCGCACGGTGCGGTTGGCCTCGAGCGCAGAGATGCCCAGCAGTCCAGCCTTCTGCGTGTCGATGCCGAGGTTCAGGTCGGTGCGCAGGAGTCGCACCGGATTGTCGACATCGCGCGTGCCGGCCGTGTTCTTGAGCAACGCTTCGACCTGCCCGGCGAGGGAGCGCAACTCCTCGAGCTCGGGACCCACGATGCGGATCGCGACCGGTGCGTCGATGGGTGGGCCCTGCTCGAACTGCTTGACCGTGATGTGCGCCGCCGGGTACTGGCTGAACCGGGCGCGCAGTGCCTCGAAGTATTGCGGCGTACGCCTCGGATCGTACTCCTGCAGCTCGACGAACACCTCGCCGACGTTGGCGGCGCGTCCCTGCTCGAATACGTTGTAGTACACGAAGGGCGAGCCGTGCCCGAGATGCGTATACCAGCGCTTGACTTCGTGCTGGGTCGCGAGCTCCGTCTCGATGTAATGCAAGGCGCGATCGGTCTCGGCGATGCTGGCGCCGTCCGGCGCGTCCACCCGGATCAGGAACTGCGGCACATCGGCGCTCGGAAACAGGCTGAAGCCGATCAGCGGTACGGTGGCGCAGATCAGCAGGAACACGCCGAGCGCGCCCAGCAGCGTCTGCTTCGGGCGCGCGAGCGCCCAGCGCAGGGCAGGGCCGTACACGCCGTGGATCGCGCCCATCACCCGTTGCAGGAGCCGCTCGGCGAAGTGATCGAACCGGTCGAGTACTCCGGCATGCGTGCTGTGGGCACTCGGGTCGCGCAGCATGCGGCTGGCGAGGAACGGAATCACCGTGAAGGCCACGAACAGCGAGGCGGCGATGGTGAACAGGATCGCCGCCGGGAGCGAGCGGATGAACTCGCCGGCGCCCTCCGGCAGGAACAGCAGCGGCAGGAACGCGAGCGCCAGCGCTGCGGTGCAGCCGAGCACGGCCATGGCAATCTGGTCGGTTGCCTTGATGGCCGCTTCCGTGCGGCTCATGCC
>JAYTXT010000283.1:0-6216 GCA_043742765.1 Gammaproteobacteria bacterium
GACTCGAACTCGCCATGCTGCTGGTCCGCACGCTGCCCATCTGTCCCTGCTGCCGGCGCACCATGCAATCCATTAACTTAATGACACAGTAAGACTAGGGCCTGTTCACACTTATGGGATCGCTGCGTTGCTGCCCCCAAAGCCGCCAGGCAAGGCGCGAGGAGAGAAGTTTGGTTATTCCAAATAATCGACGAGCAACGAAGCCTGGTGGCTTTCGGGGCGCAACCCTACGGGACGGGGCCAGAATCGTCCAGGACGGTGTTGCGCCTCGCTCATGGGCAATGAGCACACATCGCTCGGCGCGCCTTATCCTGGACGATTCTGGCCGCCGTCGCAGCGATCCCATAAGTGTGAACAGGCCCTAGGCCTTGATGCGAGCCATTGTCGGATCGTAGAGCGGGCCGAGGTGCAACTTGCAGGGCACGCGCTCGGTCGCCACCTCGAGCTCGTAGCTGCCGGACTGCAGGTACTCGCGCGTCACGCCTTCGGGCCGGCGCACGTAGCCGTAACCAATATTCGTCTTGAGCGTGTGGCCGTAGCCGCCGCTCCCGAGCCAGCCCACGCGCTCGCCGTTCCGGTAAATGGTCTCGCGGCCGAGCAGCAGCACTTGCGGATCGTCCACCGTGAACGCGCACAGCCATTTCTTCAGCGGCGCGCGCGCGTGGAGTTCCAGGGCACTGCGGCCCATGAACGGCTGATTGGTCTTGAGTTTCACCGCCCAGCCGAGCCCGGCTTCGAAGGGCGTGTGATCGGGGCCGATATCCGCGCCCCAGGCGCGATAGCCTTTCTCCAGCCGCAGCGTTTCGGTCGCGCGATAGCCGGCGTTGGCGAGGCCGAAAGCCGCGCCCGCTTGCATGAGCGCCGCGTAAACCGTCGCCGCGAATTCCACCGGGATGTGCAGCTCCCAGCCCAACTCGCCCACGTAGGTCACTCGCAGTGCCAGCACCGGCGCGCCGGCCAGTTGCAGGCGACGCGCCTGCCCGAAAGGAAACGCAGCATTGCCGATGTCATCGCGAGTGAGCGCTGCGAGCAGTTCGCGCGAGCGCGGACCCATCAGCGCCAGCACCGCATACCCTGATGTCACATCGCTCAGGCGCGCATCGAGCCCCGCTGGGATATGGCGCGCGATCCAGTCGAAGTCGTGGCTGGCGAAGCCGGTGCCGGTGACGAGGTAATACTGGTCGGCGGCGAGGCGCGCCACGGTGAGATCGCACTCGATGCCGCCCTGCGCGTTGAGCATCTGCGTGTA
The DNA here is from genome assembly GCA_043742765.1 of Gammaproteobacteria bacterium. GTDB lineage: Bacteria > Pseudomonadota > Gammaproteobacteria > Steroidobacterales > Steroidobacteraceae > FEN-1191. Next base: position 1,250 of record JAYTXT010000283.1, read on the forward strand.
AACGAGGCTGCCCACCGGCCGCGCCACATCGTTGGCGCAGACCCAGCTCAACGCGCGCTCGGCGTCGCGGCCGGTCATCTGGAATTTCGCGAACGAAGTCTGGTCGAACAGCGCCACGCGTTCGCGCGCCGCCTGGTGCTCGCGCGCCACGGCCGCAAACCAGTTCGGGCGCGAGAAACTGTATTCGTCACGCGCGGCCTCACCCTGTTGCGCAAACCAGTTCGGCCGTTCCCAACCGAGCTTCTCGCCGAACACCGCACCCTGGGCCTTGAGCTGTTCGTACAGCGGCGAGCGGCGCAGCGGGCGGCCGCTCGCGTGCTCCTCGCCCGGCCAGGCGATCGTGTAGTGCTTGCCGTACAGTTCCAGGGTGCGTGCTCGCACCCAGTCGATGTCGTCGTGCGGCGCGCCGAAGCGCCGGATATCCACCGGCCAGACGTCGAACGGCGCCTCGCCGCCGACGATCCACTCGGCCAACACCTGGCCCGCACCGCCGCCGGAAGCAATGCCGAAAGCATTGAAGCCGGCGCCTACATAAAAACCGGTGACGCCTGGCGCCGGTCCGATGATGAAATTACCATCCGGCGTGAAGCTCTCCGGCCCGTTGATGAGTTCCTTGACCCCGGCCGTCGCGAGCGCCGGCACGCGCGGCAGGGCGAGATCGAGGATCGGCTGGAAGTGATCCCAGTCCGGCTCCAGCAGCTGAAAATTGAAATTGTCCGGAAAACCATCAACCGCCCAGGGACGCGGGTTGGGCTCATACCCACCCATCACCAGGCCGCCGACGTCTTCCTTGTAATAGGTCAGTCGGTCCGGATCGCGCAGCGTCGGCAGGCCGCGGGTGATGCCCGGAATCGCATCGGTGATCAGGTACTGGTGCTGCACGGAGACCAGCGGCACGTTGACACCCGCCAGCGCTCCGACCTGCCGCGCCCATTGGCCGGCGCAGTTGACGATCACTTCGCAGGCCACGCGGCCGCGACTGGTCAGCACCGCGCTCACGCGCCCGTGGTCGAGCTCGATACCGAGCACGTTGGTGTCCTCGAAGATGCGCACGCCGCGCATCCGTGCGCCCTTGGCGAGCGACTGCGTGATATCGGAGGGATTGACCTGGCCGTCGGTCGGCAGGAAAGCAGCGCCCACCAGATCGGAAATATCCATCAGCGGCCACAGCGCCTGCGCTTCGCGCGGCGTGAGCAGTTGCATCTCGAGGCCAAAGGAGCGCGCGCTGGTGGCCTGGCGCTTCAGTTCGATCCAGCGAGCCTTGGTGCACGCGAGGCGCAGCCCGCCGTTCATCTTCCAGCCGCTCGCGAGGCCGGTCTCGGCCTCGAGCGTGTTGTAGAGCGTTACCGAATGGCCCAGGAGCTGGGTGATGTTCGCGCTGGTGCGCAGCTGCCCAACCAACCCCGCGGCGTGATGCGTGGAGCCCGAGGTCAGCTTGTGACGCTCGATGATGAGCGTGTCTAGCCAACCCAGCTTCGCCAGGTGATAGGCGGTCGAGCAGCCGACGATGCCGCCGCCGATGACCACGGCGCGCGCCTGAGTGGGAAATTCAGCCATGCCCGGCCTCGAGGGCGCGCGCGCGGCGATCGCGCCAGTGGTGGCCTGATCGAGCATGCATTTGATTATACTGCAGGCGATGAGCTACGCCCGACACCGTGATTTTCCACGCACACTGGCCCTCGCCAACGCGCTGGCCGACGCGGCGCGCGACATCGCCCGCGGCTACTTCCGCCAGCCCATCGAAGTGGAACAGAAGGCCGATCGGAGCCCGGTGACCATCGCTGATCGCGCCATCGAGACCGAGATGCGGCGGCTGATCCGCGCCGAGTTTCCGACCCACGGCATCCAGGGCGAGGAATTCGCCGCCGAAGCCGGCACGGAATTCACCTGGGTGCTCGACCCGATCGACGGCACCAAGAGTTTCGTCAGCGGTTTTCCGCTGTTTGGGTCGCTGATTGCATTGGAGCGTGCGTCGTGCGCGGTGCTCGGCGTCATCGAGGCGCCGGCGCAGGGCGAGCGCTGGGTGGGCGCCGAGGACGCGGTCACGACGTTCAACGGCGAGCCGGTTCGAACCAGCAACTGCACCTCTATTGAAGCGGCGCGCGTGTACTGCACTTCGACCGACACCTTTGATGGCGATTATCTGCGGCGCTATGACGCCCTGACGCGCCGCGCGCTCATGCGCCGCTATGGTGGCGATTGCTATATCTACGGCCTGCTGGCTTCCGGGCACTGCGACCTGGTAATCGAGTCTGCGCTGAAGCCCCATGATTTCCAGGCGTTGGTACCCGTCGTGGCAGGCGCCGGCGGCAAGATCAGCGACTGGGATGGTAAAGCGCTTACCGCGCACTCGGGCGATCGAGTGGTGGCCGCTGCGACGGAACCTCTGTGGGCGCAGGCGATCGCGGCGCTGCGCGGCCCCTGAGAACGGTTATCCTGCAGCCATGCGCATCGACTTCACCAAGATGCACGGGCTCGGCAATGACTTCATCGTGCTGGAGGCGCCTCCGGGCGGCGCCCTGTCCAGCGCCAGCCAGTGGCGCGCGCTGGCCGACCGCCATGCCGGCATCGGCTTCGACCAGGCGCTGCTGCTCGAGCCGCCGCGCCAGCCGGGCACAGCGGTTCACTACCGCGTGTTCAACGCGGACGGCAGCGAGGTCGAGCAGTGCGGCAACGGCGCGCGCTGCGTCGCACGCTACCTGCAGCTGCAGGGCCGCGTAGCGCCGGACGGCGCATTGACTATGGGCAGTACCGGTGGCACGGTGGCGGCGCGCGTGCTCGCGGACGGACGCGTCGCCGTCGATCTGGGCGTCCCTGATTTCAACCCTGCCTCGCTCCCGTTCCTGGCAGGCGCCGCCGAGGCAACCTATACGCTGGCCGTGGCGGGCGAAACCATCGAATTCGGCGCGGTGTCGATCGGCAATCCGCACGCCGTGCTGCGCGTGGCCGCCGTCGAGAGCGCGCCGGTCGAGCGGATCGGCCGCGCGCTGCAGGCGCACGCGGGCTTTCCGCGCCAGGTGAACGTGGGTTTCATGGAGATCGTCGACGCCGCGCACATCCGGTTGCGGGTTTTTGAGCGCGGCGTGGGCGAGACGCGCGCCTGCGGCACCGGCGCCTGTGCTGCGGTCGCCGTTGGCCGTTCCCTCGGGCTGCTTGGCGCCGACGTCGAGGTGCATGTTCCAGGCGGCCGGCTCGGCGTACACTGGGAAGGGTCGGGGCAGCGCGTGTGGCTGACCGGCCCGGCCGAAGTGGCGTTTAGCGGCCAGGTTGAGATCTGAATTATTTATTGCAGGAGGATCCATCAGGATGACCAGAAAATCCGCGCAGGAGCTGAGCGCCGAAACAATCGACGAGCAGGCGATCGGCCAGTACCTGCAGCAGCATCCCGATCTGTTTGACCGGCATCCGCAACTGCTCACGCGCCTGCGGCTGGTGCACCCGCGCACCGGCACCACGATCTCGCTGATCGAGCGGCAGGTGGAAGTGCTGCGCGAGAAACAGGCCGCCAGCGAACAGAAACTCGCGGAATTCGTGCGCGTGGCGCGCACCAACGACGCGCTCGCCGACAAGATTCACCGCTTCACGCGCCGCTTGCTGCGCACCGCGACGCGCGCGCAGGCGCTGGCGCAGATCGAGGCCAGCTTGCGCGAGGATTTCGACGCCCAGCACGCCGTGCTGCTCCTGCCCGTTACCGCAGGCAACTCGCACGCCGCGGCGGCGGATGCGGATGCGGCGAGCCGGTTTGTGCGCGCAGTGACGGCCGACGACCCGATTCTCAAGAGCTTCGAGTCGCTGTTCGGGAGCGGCCGCCCGCGTTGTGGCCAGGTACGTGACAGCCAGCGCGAATTCCTGTTCGGCAATGATGCGAGCGCCATCGGCTCGGTGGCGCTCATTCCGCTTGCGGCCATGGTGCCACAGGGCCTGCTGGCGATCGGCAGCGTCGAGCGTGACCATTTCCATCCGGGCATGAGCACCGAGTTCCTGTCGGAGATGGCCGAACTGATCGCAGATTCGATCTCGCGCGCCTGAACGCAGCGGATCTTGCACGCGTGACAGGTGCAGCGGGCTGGATCGAGCGCTTCCAGCAACATCTTGCCAGCGAGCGGCGCCTGTCGCCGCACACGGTCAGCGCCTACCGCCGCGAACTCGACGCCTTCGCGCAATGGTGCGTACGCAGCGAGCTGCGCGACTGGGCCCGCATCGAGGGCCACCATGTGCGCAACTTTGCGGCGCGCAGCCACGCCGGCGGGCTCCAGGCACGGAGCGTGCAGCGGCGCCTCTCGGCATTGCGCACGTTTTTCAGTTTCCTGATCCGCGAGGGCCTGGTGCAGAGCAATCCGGCGCTCGACATCCGCGCGCCCAAGGCCGGGAAACGGCTGCCGCACACGCTCGATGTCGACCAGATGGCCCGGCTCCTGGCGATGAAACCCGAGGGCGCGCTGCAGGTACGCGACCTGGCGATGATGGAGCTGCTGTATTCCTCCGGGCTCCGCCTCGCCGAACTGGTGGGCCTGAGCCTCGGCGATCTGGACCTGGCCGATCGCACGGTGCGTGTCATGGGCAAGGGCAGCAAGGCGCGCATCATGCCGGTGGGCAGGCAGGCGGTCGCGGCGCTCCAGCGCTGGCTGCGAGAGCGGGCGGCGCTGGCCGCCGGCGACGAGAAGGCCGTCTTTGTCGGCCAGCGTGGCCGGCGCCTCGGCGCCCGCGCGGTGCAGCTCCTGGTGTCAGGCCATGCGCGCGCGCAAGGCCTGCCAACCGGGGTGCACCCCCACCTGTTCCGTCACTCCTTCGCCACCCACCTGCTCGAGTCGAGCCGCGACCTGCGGGCCGTCCAGGAACTGCTGGGCCACGCCAGCATCAGCAGCACGCAGATCTACACCCACCTTGATTTCCAGCACCTCGCCCGCATCTACGAAAGTTCGCATCCGCGCGCGCGCCGGCGCGGCTAACTCCCTGACGCCTAAGGG
>JAYTXT010000284.1:0-3711 GCA_043742765.1 Gammaproteobacteria bacterium
TGCAATTTTGAAGTTCCTGCGAGATGAAACAGGCCTGACGATGGTTGAGTACGCGATCGCCGGGGCGCTCGTGGCCGGCGGCGCGGTACTGGCGTTTACAAATCTCGGCGTAGCTGTCGCCGCGCAGATCAATGCGCTGATCGGCTTTGTAAGTGGGTAATACAGGCTTATAACCAAGATGCTGCAGGCGGGCGGCCGCCTGCGTAAAGCGCGATGACCTGCAGGATCCCCTATTTTCACGATGGAGCAGCGATGAGCGTAGTAGCGATCATGAATCCCCTGGCGCTATTGGTGGCACTTGGAGCGGCGGTCATCACGGACCTGCGGCGCCACCGAATTCCGAATGCGCTGGTCCTGGTGGGGCTGGTCGCCGCGTTGGTGCTGCAGACGCTGGCAGGCGGCTGGCAGGGCCTGGGCGCGGGATTGCTGGGCGCTGCCACCGGCCTGCTGTGCTTTATGCCTTTCTATATGCTGCGCGGAATGGGAGCCGGCGACGTCAAGTTGCTGGCGGCTGTCGGCGCGTTTCTGGGTGCGCAGGGCGCGCTATTCGCCGCGCTCGCCGCGCTGATCGCCGGCGGCGTGGGCGCGATCCTTTACCTCGGCTGGCGCGCAACGCAGGCAGCGTTGAATGCCACGAACCGTGAAGGCTTGACGACGCTCGTTCCGGCGGCGTGGCTGGGAGCGCAAAACGCGCGCCGTGACCGTCTTCCATATGCCATACCGATTGCCATTGGCGGCTGCGTCAGTCTCTACGTACTGGGTGCGCTGGCGCCGTTGGCGCAGGCGGTGGGCCTGTGAGCGCCGCGGTGAGCGGCGTGCTCGCCGCCGAGCAGGCAATACCCTCGCCGGCGCTGCAGCGACTGGTGCCACTGGCACCCCGGCCCACGACGCTGGTAGCGTCCGGTGTGCCGCTGCAGCTGCTCGCTGATCTGGTACTGAAATTCATCTCGCGGCTCGGTCCCCTCAATGCCACCGCGCTCTGCGAGCGCATCGCGCTGGTCAATTCAGTGCTGGAGCCCGTATTCCTGTTGCTGCGGCGCGAAGGCTGCGTCGATCTGCAGGCGCGCAGCGGCACCGAAATGTGCCTGGTGCTTTCGGCGCGCGGTCGGGATGCCGCCGCGGAGGCCTGGCAGCGCAGCGGCTATCTGGGTCCCGCACCCGTCCCCATCGCTGTCTACGAACGGGTCGTGCGGGCGCAATCCGTGCATCTGGGGCGCAGCACGCGAGAGAGCATGCAAGCGGCCTTCGGGGATGTGGTGCTCGAGGATGACATACGCGACCGGCTTGGCGTGGCGCTGAACTCCGGTCGCGCCATCTTACTGCACGGGCCTGCTGGCGCGGGCAAGACCTTCATCGCCGCGCGTCTTATCCACGCCCTGGCTGGTGAAGTGTTAATTCCGTACGCGATGCTCGTCGATGACACGGTGGTCCGGGTCTTCGATGCCGCAACGCATAAGGCGCTCGAGCTGCGCGAAGGCAATCCGCAGCTGCTGTACGAGCAGGGTTTCGACGCCCGCTTTGCGCTGTGTGAGCGCCCGCTGGTTATCTGCGGGGGCGAGCTGACGCCCGAGATGCTGGACGTGCAATACAGCGCCGCCACGCGCGAGTACACCGCGCCGCTGCAGTTGAAGGCCAACAATGGTCTGTTGCTGGTAGACGACCTGGGTCGCCAGAGATTCCCACCGGAAGTTTTTTTCAATCGGTGGATCGTGCCGATGGATCGGCAGGTCGACTATCTTACCGCTGCCGCCGGGCTGCATTTCGCCGTGCCCTTTGATCTGGTGTTGGTATTCTCGACCAACCTTGATCCGGCGGTGCTTGCCGACGAGGCAATACTTCGGCGCCTCGGCTACAAGATCGCGTTCAAGCCGCTTGCTGTCGGCCTGTACCAACGCGTGTGGGCCGATGCTTGCCGTGATCTGCGGCTCAATTACGAGCCGGCCTTGGTCGATTTTGTGATCAGCGACCTGTATCCCGATTCCGGGCATGCTTTACTCGCCTGCCACCCGCGCGATCTGCTGCGCATGGCACGCGACAGGAGCATTTTTTTTGAAGGAACTGATCACGCCATCGGGCCCGAGGATCTGCGCTGGTGCTGGTCGAATTATTTCCTGAACGCCGCGGGGACTTCCACGGCGGCGGGCGATTAGCGCAACCCTTGCACAAGGTATACCTATGGCTCGACGTACCGGTCCCTTATTGATATTCGCGTCGCTGGTCCTCGCCGGCGGAGCCGCCTGGCTCGCCAACCGGTGGGTGAACACCGGCGCGTCGCCGACGACGCACGTTCTCACCGCTGCTATGGATCTGCCTCTGGGCACCAAGATCGAAGCGCGCCACCTGTCGCAGATGGAGACCATCACCGGGAAGGAGCCAGCGGGTTCGTATCACGAGTTGCGCGAAATCGAGGGCAAGGTGTCCAAGGCCCTGATCATTTCCGGCCAGATCCTCATGGCGCCCATGTTTGTCGAAGCGGGCCAGGGCAGCTCCCTCGCCGCTGTCGTTGCAACCAACAAGCGCGCGGTCACGGTGCGCGTCGATGACGTGGTTGGCGTCGCTGGCTTTCTCTTGCCAGGTAACCGGGTCGACGTGGTCGCGACGCGCAAGCTCGACAACGGCGACACCGTATCGGACACCATTCTGAGCAACGTCAAGGTGCTGGCGGTCGATCAGACGGCGGCGTCCAATTCCAGCGAGCCCGTGGTAGTGCGGGCGGTGACGCTCGAAGTGACGCCCAAGGAGGCCGAGATCCTGCTCAAAGGCAAGTCAGCGGGCTCGATCCAGCTGACATTGCGCAATCCGTTGGATGAAAGTGATGCCCGGCACAAACAAGTGGCGGTCAAGGTTCGGTCCTCCTTGCCACCGCCGAGCGCGGGAGTCACGGTCATCCGTGGCACCAGGATGGACCAGCAGACGCCACGCGACTAGTCAAATCCTGACAGGAAACCTATTTATGGCAAATTTAACCAATGGTATCGGAAGCGTACTCGCCAGTATCTGCATCGTCCTGTGCGGCTGCCTCCCGGCCGCGGCGCAGACTGCCGCGCTACCGGCAGTGGGTGCGCCACCACCGCGCCTCACCGGCGGCGCCACGATTGAGCTGGCTGTGCCGCTCTTTCAGGCGCGTGTGGTACAGCTCGAGACCGCGGCCACTCGGGTTTCGGTCGGCAATCCGGACATCGCCGACATAGTCGTGATCTCGTCCTACGAGCTGTACGTGCTGGGCAAAGACCTGGGTGAAACCAACGTGCTGCTCTGGGACCATAACAACAAGATGATTGGCGCCATCAGCGTCAATGTCGTGCACGATCTCGACGGCCTGAAGCGCAAGTATTCCGAAGTGCTGCCAGGGCAGGCGATCGAGGTGCGTGCCTCGCAGCGCTCAATCGTGCTTTCTGGCACCGTTAGCGATGCCGCAACCTTGAATGCCGCCATGAGTATCGCCGAGACCTTCCTGCAGCAGGTACAGACGGCGAAAAAGGCAGAGGAGTTTCAGCAGGGATCAAATTCACGTCGGGAGGATAAGACCGTCGGCGGAGTCATCAACCTGTTGCAGATCAGCGGCTCGCAGCAGGTCATGCTGGAAGTGAAGGTCGCCGAGATCGCGCGCACCGAGCTCAAGCGAATGAATCCGCAGTTCAATGCGATGGGCTTGACGGGCAACTGGTCGCTTGGCGGCGTCAATGGGGGCGCTAGTTTTCCGGACGCGCT
>JAYTXT010000285.1:0-4455 GCA_043742765.1 Gammaproteobacteria bacterium
GCGGAAAGCTGGGCGCTCGGCAGCCGGCTGCGCCGCAGCTTCACGGTGCTGGTCAACGGCCGCAACGTGATGGTGCAGCTGGGCGACCCGGTGTCGCTGCGCAGTCTGCTCGGCGGCGAGGCCGATACCGCGTCGGCGGCGCGCCGCGTGGCGCGCGTGCTGCGCGCGCAGCTCGCCCGGGCGCGTACCGCGCGCATCGGTCCCGACCTCTCGCACCGCCGCACCATCGTCGCCGAGGTGTTGCGCTCGCGCGCCGTGCGCCAGGCGGTCGCCCAGGCGGCACGCGAGCGCAATGGCGACAGCCGGCGCGAGCTGCTGCTCGAGGCGCGCCGCTGCATTGATGAAATCGCCGCCAACTATTCGCACGCCTTCGTCTCCTCGATGTCGCGGGTACTGACCTGGGTGTGGAACCGGCTTTATGAGGGCGTCGAGTTCACGCACGTCGAAACCCTGCAGCAGGTGGCCGACGGCAATGAAATCGTCTACGTGCCCTGTCATCGCAGTCACGTCGATTATCTGCTGCTCTCCTACGCGATCTACCAGCATGGTTTTGCCATTCCGCACGTCGCCGCGGGCGTCAATCTCAACCTGCCCGTGGTCGGCCGGTTCCTGCGCAAGGGTGGCGGGTTTTTCATGCGGCGCAGTTTTCGCGGCAGCTCGCTCTACACCGTGGTGTTCACCCAGTATCTGGCGGCGATCATGGCGCGCGGCCACTCGATCGAATATTTCATCGAGGGCGGCCGCAGCCGGAGCGGGCGGCTACTGGCGCCCATGACCGGCATGCTGGCGATGACGGTGCGCAGCTTCCTGCGCCAGCCGCGCCGACCAGTGGTGTTCATACCGGTGTATTTTGGTTACGAGCGCATCTGGGAGGGCGCCACCTACATCAGCGAACTTTCCGGCCGCCCCAAGCAAAAAGAAACCGTGCTTGGGCTCCTGCGCAGCCTGCATCGCCTGCGCGAGCGCTTCGGCCGTGTGCACGTCAATCTCGGCGAGCCGATTTTTCTCGACCGGCTGCTGGAACGGCACGCGCCCAATTGGCGCGCGTACACCGGCAACGCCCCGGAACGGCCGCGCTGGATCACGCCGCTGGTGGGTGAGCTTTCGACCGCGGTGATGCGCAACATCAATGCCGCGGCCACGGTGACGCCGGTGAACCTGCTGGCCATCGCGCTACTGGCCACACCGCGGCAGATGACACTCGAGAGCGACCTGATCCGTCACCTCGACACGCTGCTGACCGTGCTGCGCGCCGTGCCCTACAGCGATCGCATTACGGTCACGAGCCTCCCCGCCGCCGGGATCGTCGACTACGGCGTGGGTCTGCAGATGATTACGCGCGAAACGCATCGTGCCGGCGAGTTCGTGCGCATGAGCGCCGAGCACGCGGTGCTGGCCACCTATTACCGCAACAATGTCCTGCACCTGCTGGCCATGCCCTCGCTCATGGCCTGCTGTTTCATCGCCAACACCGAATTGCGCGGCGAGGATATCCGGCGTTTCGCCAGCCGCATCTATCCCTATGTCGCCGAGGAGCTGTTCCTGCGCTGGGACGAAGCCGAGATCCCCGGCGTCGTGGACAGCGTGCTCGCGGCGCTGGCGCAGTGCGGATTGCTCGAAGCGGTCGGCAACGGCAGCTGGCGGAGGCCGCCCCCGAGTTCCGTCGCGGCCATGGAACTCTCGCTGCTGGCGCAGGTGACCGTGCAGATTATCGAGCGCTACTACCTGGCGGTCGCGCTGCTGATCCGTGCCGGCAGCGGTGCGATCACGCAGCAGGCGCTCGAAGAGCACTGCCAGCTCATGGCGCAGCGCATGACACTGCTCTACGGCTTCAACTCGCCGGAATTCTTCGATCGTGCGCTGTTTGGCAGCTTCATCAACCTGCTGCGCACGCGCGCCGTGCTGCGCAAGGATGAGGCCGGCCGTCTGGTGTTCGACGGCGTGCTGATCGAAGTGGCGCGCGATGCCGAGATCGTGCTCTCAGAGCAGATACGCCACTCGATCCTGCAGGTCACGCACGGCTAAGTGTCAACCGGCCCTAGCGCGGCCAGAGCCAGCCGAACATGCCGCCGGTGAGCAGCGCAAACACCAGGCCGTCGAACATGCCGAACGCCGTCATGCGCCAATTGCGCCGGTACCAGATCGACCCCTGCGGCAGGGCCAGCGCATAAGCCATGAAGGCGCTGAAGCCCACGATGCGGAACACCGCCAGGTAGTTCGCGCCGGCGGGCAGTTCGCGGCCGGCGATGTATGCGCAGAAGATGCCCACCACCAACAGGTACACGAACCATTGCGCCAGGTTCTTGCCCATGGGCATGCCGCCGCCCGAGATATTGAGGAACACGATCGGCCCGCGGTCAATTTTGGCTTTGTACTCGGCGCTACGCATATGCGCCATCGAATTGGCCTTGGGTATGGCGTAGTCGCCCGGAGGAACGTTGAGTCCCCGCAGCGCGTCGAGAATGGCGTCCTGCTGTGGCGGTGCGCGCAGGTCGTCCCAGTGATAGCCGAGGAACATGTGCATGACAGAGCTGGCGATGAAGACGGCGACGGCCGCCAGCAGGATCGGCAGCCAGAGCGTGGTGATCGGAATCATGCGGATCTCCTTTGGGGGTTGATCAATCGTCGTGCCGGACCGCGCCGCGCAATTGCTTGTGGCGCTGACGGTGCAGTTTGCCAGCTATCCGGCGTTCTTTGGAAGCGCGGGTGGGGCGCGTCGGCCGCCGGATCTTGGGCACGTGCAGGGCGCGCGCGATCAGCTCCTGGAGCCGCTCCAGCGCCTCGCGGCGGTTGCCTTCCTGGGTGCGGTGATTGCGCGCGACGATGAGGATCTCGGCGTCGCCGATCAGGCGGTGGCCGGCGAGGGCGCGGAGCCGCGCCTTGGCGCGCTCGTCGAGCAGCGTGGTGCCCGCCAGGTCGAAGCGCAGCTGCGCGGTGGTGGCGACCTTGTTGACGTTCTGGCCGCCGGGACCGGTGCCGCGCACGAAACTGAAGCTCAGGTCGGCGTCGGGAATTTCCAGCGACGCGCTCACGGCGCCGGCCGGTCGTGCAGCATGCGCACCTCGTGCTGGGCGACCGGTATGGTAATGCCGGCGTCGCGAAACAGGCGCCAGATGCACCGATTGACCTCGGAGCGCACGTTGTTCACGCCGTTCTGCGGGTCGGCGATCCAGAACCGCAGTTCCAGGTCCATGCCGTAATCGCTGAACTGCATCAAACGGGGCGCGGGCAAAGGCTCCTGCAGTACGCGCGGATTGCCCTCCACGGCGCGCTGCAGCAACGCCAGCGCGACCTCGGGGTCGTCGCGATAGCTGATGCGCACGGGAAGTTTCAGCCGCACCTTGCGATCAGAGTAGCTCCAGTTGATGACCGTGCTGGTGATCAGGTTCTGGTTGGGCACCAGCGTTTCCACGCCGTCGCGGTCGCGCACCACCACGCAGCGTCCGCGCAGCTCCTGCACCCAGCCGAAATTCTCGGTGCTGGTGCCGGTCAAGCCGGTGAAACTGATGACGTCGCCCGGCTTGATGGATTTATCGAGCAGCAGCACGAAACCGCTGACGAAATTGCTGGTGATGGCCTGCAGCCCGAAGCCCAGGCCGATGCCGACGGCGCCGGTGATCAGCGTGAGCGCCGTCAGGTCGACCCCGGCCGCGTTGACGCCCAGCACGGCGCCGAGGCTGACCAGGAAGAAATGACTGAACTTCGCAATGCCGACGCGGGTCGACAGCGCGACGTTTTGCAGTTTCATGAGCCGCTGTTCGATGGCGCGCGCGATCAGGCTCCCGACCAGCACGAAGCCGGTGATCACCACCAGGCTCTTGAGGAGCGACCACAGCGAGAACTGCGCCTTGCCGGGCAACAGGTCGATCGCGTCGAGGGTCGACTCGATGACGCTGAACCAGCCGATGAGCTGGAAGGCGACGACCACCCAGATGAACGCGGTCGCGTGCGCTTCCCAGCCGTGCAGCCAGGCGCGTGGCCCGAGCAGCTGCGCGACCGTGAATACCGCGGCACGCACCAGCACCAGGATCGACGCCAGCCGCAGCGCCACGTCGAGCGCGCCCGTTGCCAGTGCGGCGCTCGCGAACAGGGCTTGCACTGCCAGCAGCAGCAGCATGGCGATCAGCGCTGGCGCCAGCCGCACCAGGCCCTCCAGCAGCTGGGCCTGCCAGGGCAGTTGCGGTGGCGTTCGGCGTTTCCACAGGTTGCCGATCGCGTGCCCGGCGAGCAGCGCAACCACGATCACGACCGCAATCGCCAGCAGCTGCGTCAGCAGCTGCGGGTTACCCAGGTTGGCAATGAATTGTTGCAATGGCTGGACCCTAGGCGTTGAGGTCGGGGATGAGCTGGCTTTCGAGCAGCAGGATCTGGTCCTTGAGCGCGAGTTTGCGCTTTTTCAGGCGCTTGAGCTGCAGTTCGTCGATATGGATATCGAGCGAGAGCCGCGAGATGACT
>JAYTXT010000286.1:0-4196 GCA_043742765.1 Gammaproteobacteria bacterium
CGCCGCGCCCTCATCGCGCCCGAGCTTGCGGCCCAGCAGGTCGTTCGCCTGGATCGCCGTGGTGCCCTCGTAGATGGTGGCGATGCGCGCATCACGCAAGGTCTGCGCGATGCCCGTCTCCTCGATGTAGCCCATGCCGCCATGCACCTGGAGGCCCTGCGAGACCAGCTCGAACGCGTACTCGGTGCACCAGCCCTTGACGATCGGGATGAGCAGCTCGCCGCGCAGCAGCGCCGCGCGGCGCACCTCGGAGTCGGGCAGGGCGCGTGCCAGGTCGAACTGCAGCGCCGCGTACAGCGCCAGCGCGCGCATCGCTTCGATCCCGGCGCGCATCGTCAACAACAGTCGCCGCACATCCGGGTGATGAATGATCGGCATCGCCACCGCGTCTTTCTGCCCCACCGGTCGGCCCTGCACGCGATTGCGCGCCCAGGCGCTGGCTTGTTGCAGGGCGTGGTCGGCCAGGCCGATGCCCTGGAAGCCCATCGCCAGCCGCGCGGCATTCATCATGATGAACATGCACTCGAGGCCGCGGTTGGGCTCACCCACCAGGTAGCCGACCGCGCCGCCGGCATCGCCGTAGGCCAGCACGCAGGTGGGGCTGGCGCGGATCCCGAGCTTGTGTTCGATCGACACGCAGCGCACGTCGTTGCGCGCGCCCGGAGCCCCTTGCGCATCGGGGATGAATTTGGGCACCAGGAACAGCGACAGCCCCTTCACGCCGGCGGGCGCGCCCTCGATGCGCGCCAGCACCAGGTGCACGATATTTTCAGTCATATCGTGCTCGCCATAGCTGATGAAGATCTTCTGCCCGCTGATCAGGTAATGGTCGCCAGCCGGCGCGGCGCGCATGCGGATCGCGGCCAGATCAGACCCGGCCTGCGACTCGGTCAGGTTCATGGTGCCGGACCAATGGCCGCTGAGCATCTTCGGCAGGTAGGTTTTCTGCAGCTCGGGCGAACCGACCAACAGCAACGCCTCGATGGCGCCGCGCGACAGCAACGGGCAGAGCATCAGCGCGACGTTGGCACCGCACCAGATTTCCTCGACCGCGCCGACCAGGAGCTGCGGCGCACCCTGGCCGCCCTGTTCCGCCTCGATCCCGAGCTGCGGCCAGCCGCCTTCGACATATTGTCGGTAAGCGTCGCGGAACCCGGCCGGCATGGTGACGCCCGCCTCGCTCCAGGCGGCGCCCTCGCGATCGCCGCTCGCGTTGAGCGGCGCCAGCACCTCGGCGCCGAAGCGGTCGGCCTCTTCGAGCACGGCAACCGCGGTTTCCAGTGAAAAATCGGCAAACCGCGGCAAACGCGCCAGCTGCCCGGCGTCCAGCAGGAATTCGAGCACGAAGCGCAGATCAGCGATGGGCGCGCGGTACAAGGGTATTCCTCCGGTATTCCTCGCCCCTACAATATGACAAGTCTAGCGAAATAATGTTGTCACAGTGGAACGGGAATGGCGTCACGGCGACAACTTGCCCTATCCCCCATGATAGTCACCATGTCCCAACTGTCGGAGAAAATGGCTTCCGGCACTCGGCCTCGGCCCATGCCAGATGACCTGGGCCGGGCGCTCCTGCTCGCGCTTGGACCGTGGCGGGCGCAGGCTTTCTCACTGCATGACTCGGCCGGCGACACGCTCTGGCTGAGCGCCGGCACAATTGGCCCGGACGAACACTGCTTCGTGCTTTCCGCACTCGACGTCTTCGCCCTCGAACCGCACCGCAACTGCATCCATCGCAAGCTCGATGACGGGCGCCGCGCCCTGTTCCTGGCCGCGCGCGACCCACTCGGCGGCTGCAGCGGCATCGGCTTCGCGCTCATCGAGGGCGGCACCGTCGATGATTCGCGCGTGATCACGCCCGCGGTACGCGCGCTGCTGCAGCGCTTCAGCATGCTGCTGGCACCGCCGGCGGACAAGCGACCGAGTCAGGCCGCAACAGCGCCCGACCCGGATGACAATGCCCCGCTCGATCTGCCCGACAATACGCCGATCCGCGCCCGCGCCTACACGCGGCTGCAACCCGGCGGTGGCACCCGCCGCTACGAGGTGTCGATCGCGCCGCTGGGCGCGCAGCACGACGCGGCGGTGTTCGAACGCGTGGTCGACTGGCTGGTGCAGCACCGCCAGCGCTACATCACCAAGCCTTCCAGTTTTGCGATTTCGATCTCGGCTGCAGCCGTGTTCGACCGCGGTTTCGCCGGCCGCCTCGAGGCCTGCCTGACCCGCAACCAGATCGACGAAGGCCTGGTGATGCTGATCGTGCCGGCCGCGGCCTGGTCGGAGCAACCGGAACGCACGCAGCCACTACTCGACCTGTGCGAACGCCTCCACTGCCGCGTGATTCTCGACGACTTCGTGCTCAATGACGCGGCACTCAAGCTGCTGCGCTCCAAGGCCATCCGCATGCTCAAGCTCAGTGCGGAGCTGACCTGTGAGGCGATGCAGGAGCGTTACCCGCGGGCCTTGCTGTCCGCCTGCACGCATATCGCCCGCGTCTTGGGCATCCATTGCATCGCCCAGCGCGTGGCATCGAACACGGCGAGCCGCTGGCTGGCCGCGGCCGGTGTCGACTACATCGACCCGTTCAACGCTTCCGAAACAGACGCTGCCAAAACGACGGACGAGGCCGCGCCGCTGCAACTGGTTTCCTAGGGATCTGCGCCGATGGGCGCGCCGCAGAGCGTGCCGCCGGCTCCTTCGCACCCGCCCGCGTGCCGTAAGGATCGTACCCCACGGCGCGCTCGGGCTTTTCTGCCGCCGGAGCCGCACCGGGCTTCGGGCCCGGCGAGGTCGCGTTGTCGTCTTCGAGCTTCAGCCCGGGCACTTCGAGGCGCTTGAGCAGGCGCGAGGTGGATTCGATGGCGTACTTCCCCGACTCCACGGCCCACTGCCACACGGCGTTGCCGCGGGCGTCGTGACGCACGCCGTCGTGCCTTTCGGGGTGTGTTTTCGCGGGCTTATCGTCGTCGGCGCTCATTTCATTACCAGGTGTAGTGGACCCGATAGCGGATGACGGTCGCGCCATCCTTCGGCACCGTGACATTGAAATGGATGAGCTGGGCGCTGTCCTTATGGTACTCGTGCGAATGGCTCAGCAGCTTCCAGTTGGTCCAGCGGTACATCGGCTCGCGCACCTGCACTTCCACCGGCTGCGACTTGTGGTTGCGCAGCGTAACCTCGATTTCTTCCTCCACCCAGCGGGCGTGGGTATCGACCTGGTAATTGGCCTGGCGCCGCTCGCCGATCACATCGAAGGCGCTGCCGAGTTTCAGACGGACGTTTTCATCCTTGGGCGTGTGGCCGATCGCATCCTCGCCGATGAATTCCAGGCTCCCGTCGGTGCTGTCGAGGCGCGACACGCGCACCCGCCCTGCGGGCAGCGGCACGCCGAGGCCCGCAGCCGCGTCGTTCCTGAATTCGAGGTAGGTCTCGACCTTGGTGTTGGCCGCGAAGCCGGGGTCGCGTTCGGTATAGGGCTCGCCAAAGGCCTGCGTACCCAAGGCATCGTAGATCAGCAGGCGCCGGGCCGGGATCTGCTTCGCGCGGTCGAACAGCTCGAGCTGTTTGGTCGAGTTGTTGGGGAGCGTGGTCTTGCGACCAAGCGTGTAGAGATGGAATTCGTCGAAGGCCTTCTCCACGAAACCGCCATCCGCGGACATGGCCGCCTTGAGCATGGGCGCGTATGCCTGCGGGCTGCGCTGTGGCTGCACACGATTGACGTCACCGGCCACGAGCTTGAGCCGCGCATCCCTGAAAGTGGCACCCGACTGGTTGATGACGCTGACCCACGCGGACAGGTCTAGCAGGCCGCTGTTGGCGCCGGCGCCATCGTTGAACACCACGTTGTAGTCGGCCCACCAGGTGACGCCCCCGGTCTGGTAGGTGACCCGCGCGCGCTGCAGGCCAGCCACCGGAGAATTCAGATCCCACACCAGCGTCGGCTGCGTGATCAGCCCGCCCGGCAACTCGGGGAATTTCACCGCGGAATAGCTGTTCAACGCATGCACGGTGCCGTCCGGGCTTCGCAACACCAGGCCATCGACCGCGGAAAGCAGCGTGCCGGTGACCGTCGAGAGGTCCTTGCCGACATTGCGCTCGACGGTGATCTCACGATCGAGGTAGCGCAGCAGGAGTTTCGGCGTACTCACGAGATCAAACTGGAAATTCTGCTCGAGCACGCGCACACCGGGATTCGC
>JAYTXT010000287.1:0-8225 GCA_043742765.1 Gammaproteobacteria bacterium
ATCCATCGCCGTGTAGCCACTCACGCGACACGGCAACATCCGCCAACTTGTTGAGCTGCCAGGAAATAGTTATCAACGCGGCCAGGAACTTCCGGTTAGTGCGACGGGGCAGTGTCGGGCAGGGTGTGCAGGTAGCTGTAGAGGGAGGCGATCTCGGTGTCGGTGAGGAGCGCGAGGTTCAGCAGCGACTCCTCGCGCATCAGGCCGAGTTTCTGGCCGCTGAGCGGCACGCCGGTGCGCAGCAGGCGCGCGAAAGTTTCCGGGGAATAGGCCGCCACCATCTGCAGATTCGGGCTGGCGTATGCCGGCGTGGTCCTGCCGCGTAGATCCGTGCCGTGGCAGTGGGCGCAGACGGTCTGCGCCAGATAGCGACCGGTGAGTGCGTCCGGGCTGGCGGCTTCCGGCAGCGGGACGGTCTCCGCGATGAGCCGGGCTGCCAGCCGGTACTGGCCGGTGGCCAGTCCCAGCCGCGCGAGCGGGCCGAGTGTCACGTTCGGAGCTGGCCCCTCGCTAGCGGGCAGGCTGCGCAGGAATGCAATGATGCGGCCCAGGTCGGCGTCGCTCAGGAAGACGAACGCTTCCGAGGGCATCACGATCAGGCTGCGGCCGTCCGGCCGTAGCCCGTGCCTGATGATGTTGGCCAGTTCCACGTCGCTGTAATTGCGTGCGCTGGCGGCCAGGTTGGGCGCGACCAGGCGACCGACGATCGGCTCGTCGAACAACACTGCGCCCTGCGCCTGCTGGCCGTGGCAGCTGGCGTAGCAGCCGTTGATAGTGGCGAGCCGCCGCCCCTCAGCGATCGCGGCCGCATCGGTCGGCACCTCGATCGCCGTCTGGGGCACGTGGTAGCTGTGATTCACAGAGCGCTGCGCGAGCGCGTAGATCACGGCCACGGCAACAACTGTCAGCCCCAGCAGCACACCCAGTCCTATGCCGATCCAGCGAAACAGCCGTTTCATCACGTGCCCGCGTGTGGTGTCGACATGGACTCCCGGCTCAGGCCGCCGGCTTGATCAGCGCCTGCAGGTCCGCCAGCAACTGCTTCGAGTGCGCTTTCGGATCGACGTCCGCGTAGTGCTTGGCGATGTGCCCTTGCGGGTCAATCACGAAGGTCTCGCGCCGTGCGTAACCCAGGATGCTGAGCACGCCGTAGGCTCGTGCGACAGCCTTGTTGGCGTCGGCGAGCACGGAGAAGGGGAGGCTGTGCTTGGCGGCGAACTCCTTCTTCGAGGCGAGGTCCTGGACGCTGATGCCCAGCACGTACACGCCGAGTTTGCGGAAGGCGAAGATGTTGTCGCGGAATTCGCAGGCCTCGGTGGTGCAGCCGGGGGTCTCATCCATGGGGTAGAAATAGACCACCAGCCACTTGCCTTTCTGGTCGCTGAGGCTCACCCAGGCGTCATGCTGGTCCTGGAGCCTGAAACCAGGGGCGATGGAACCGGTAGTGGGCTCCGCGGCCGCCGCCAGTGGCAGCGCCAGCGCAAATATTAGCGCGCCAAAGCGTGAAACGAGACTTGCATTCATGACGGTCCTCCGGTATTTCCGGTTATCTTATGCCCGTGGACGCACAACCGTCACTGGGTCCGAGGCTGGGTGTCGGCAATACCGTCGGTCTGGTGCTGCCGGGCGGCGGCGCGCGGGCCGCGTACCAGGTCGGCGTGCTGCGGGCCATCGCCGATATGTTACCCGGCGCGCCCAACCCTTTCCCCATTATCGTCGGCACTTCGGCCGGCGCGGTCGCGGCGACGGTGCTGGCGACCGAGGCCTGTCACTGGCACCGGGCGGTCGATTCCCTCGAGCGCGTGTGGAAGCATTTCCACGTCGACCAGGTGCTCAAGGCCGACGCGCTCAGCATGCTGCGCTCGGGGCTCCATTGGGGCACGTCATTGATTTCGGGCGGGCTGCTGCTGCCGCCACCGCCCGCGATGTTCGACAACTCGCCGCTCCGCGCGCTGCTGAAACACCATATCCGCTGGGAGCATCTGCGCACCAGCCTGCGGCGCGGCGCGCTCAAGGCGCTGGCGCTGTGCGCCACCAGCTACAGCAGCGCGGCCTCGGTGGCTTTCTTTCAGGGTAATCCTGGACTCACGGACTGGGAGCGGCACCAGCGTATCGGCCGACGCGAAACCCTGACGCTCGACCATCTGATGGCGAGCATGGGCGTGCCGTTCCTGTTTCCGCCAGTCATGCTCGACGGCGAGTATTACGGCGACGGGGCGCAGCGGCAGCTATGGCCGCTGAGCCCGGCCATACACCTCGGGGCCGACCGCCTGCTGATCATCGGCGTGCGTTCCGAGCAGGGCGCGGGCGTGAACACGCGGGGCCGCGGCGCCGCCGAGTCGCCCACATTGGGGCAGCTGTTCGGCTACATGCTCGACACGTTGTTCATGGACCAGATTTACGCGAACGTCGAGCACGTGGCACGCTTGAACCAGGTGGCGGAAATCGCGCCGGCCGCGGTGCCGGGCGTGCACAAGGTGGCGACGCTGATGATCGCGCCCAGCGAGGATCTGCGCATGATCGCCACCCGCCACATAAAGAGCCTGCCGCGCAGCCTGCGCGTGCTGCTGCGGGTGATGGGCGCGCGCGGCGCCGGCGGCGCGCAGCTTGCCAGCTTCCTGATGTTCGAGTCGACATTCACGCAGGAGTTGATCGCGCTTGGTGTCCGGGACGCGCGCGCTCAGAGTGACGAAATCATGGAATTTCTCGGCGGCGGCCAGTTGTCGCGTACCATCAAGCTGCCGGCACTGACGTTCGGCAACTGAGCTGCAACCGAAGTGAGTCCTGGGAGGGGAGCCCGGTGGAAGAAGAGCTGAAAAAAGCCGCGCTGGATTATCACCGGCTGCCCACGCCGGGCAAGATTGCGCTGACGCCTACCAAAGCGCTCGCCAACCAGCGCGACCTGTCGCTGGCCTATTCGCCGGGCGTCGCCTACGCGAGCCTCGCCATCAAGGACGATCCGCTCGAGGCTGCGACCATGACCGCGCGCGCCAACCTGGTCGCGGTGGTCACCAACGGCACAGCGGTGCTGGGTCTGGGCAACATCGGGCCGCTGGCCGCGAAGCCGGTGATGGAAGGCAAGGGTTGCCTGTTCAAGAAATTCGCCGGCATCGACGTCTTCGACATCGAGATCGCCGAGTCAGACCCCGACCGGCTGGTCGAGATCGTCGCCGCGCTCGAGCCTACCTTCGGCGGCATCAACCTCGAGGACATCAAGGCCCCGGAATGCTTCTACATCGAACGCAAGCTGCGCGAGCGCATGAAGATCCCGGTATTCCACGACGACCAGCATGGCACCGCGATCATCGTCACCGCCGCGGTGCTCAATGGGCTGAAGGTGGTTGGCAAGAATATCGCTGAGGTCAAGGTCGCCGGCTCGGGCGCTGGGGCCGCGGCGCTGGCTTGTCTCGATCTGCTGGTCGCGGTGGGCCTGAGGAAGGAAAACGTCGCCATCGCCGACAGTAAAGGCGTTGTTTATGCGGGCCGGCCGAAAACCGACGCCGACAAGCTGCGCTACGCGCGCGCCACCAAGGCGCGCACGCTGGCTGAAATCGTCGTCGACGCTGACATTTTCCTCGGCCTGTCGGGTCCGGGCGTGCTCAAGCCCGAAATGGTGGCGCGCATGGCGCCGCGCCCGCTGATCCTGGCGCTGGCCAACCCGGAGCCGGAGATCCGGCCCGAGCTGGCGCAGGGCGTGCGGCCCGATTGTATCGTCTGCACTGGCCGCTCCGACTATCCGAACCAGGTGAATAACTCGCTGTGCTTCCCGTTCATTTTCCGTGGCGCGCTCGATGTTGGCGCCACGGTGATCAACGAAGCCATGAAGCTGGCGACGGTGCACGCGCTGGCGGAGCTGGCGCAGGCCGAGGAATCCGATGTCGCGACCGCAGCCTACGGCGCCAGCGGCGCCAGCTTCGGTCCGCAGTTCCTGATTCCGCGCGCCTTCGATCCGCGGCTGATCACGACTATAGCGCCGGCGGTGGCCAAGGCCGCCATGGACAGCGGCGTCGCGACTCGGCCGATCGCCGATCTGGCCGCCTACCGTGCCGCCCTGACGCAATTCGTCTACCAGTCCGCCTCGGCGATGCGCGCGGTGTTCGCGATCGCCCAGCGTCGCCCGCAACGCGTGATCTACGCCGAAGGCGAAGACCCGCGGGTGCTGCAGGCCGTGCAGGTGGTGGTCGATGAGGGCCTGGCCAGGCCGATTCTCATCGGCCGCACCGAACTGATCGCGGCGCGCATCGAGAAACTCGGGTTGCGTCTGCGCCTCGGCGAGAACTGCGAGGGGGTCAACGTGCATAACGACCCGCGTTTTCGCGATGCCTGGAGCGAGTACTACGAGCTGGCCTGTCGCGACGGCGTGACCCGCGCGCTGGCCATGGAAGAGATGCGCAGCCGTACCTCGCTCATTGGCGCCGTGCTGGTGCGCCGCGGCGATGCCGACGCCATGCTGTGTGGCACGGTGGGGAACTATCTTGACCATCTCAAGTACGTGCGGCGCGTAATCGGCCTGAAGAGCGGCGTCCACACCGTCGCGACCATGCAGCTGCTGATTCTCAACGACCGGCAGCTGTTCTTCTGCGACACCCACGTGAATCGCGACCCCGATGCGGAACAGATCGCCGAGATGACGCTGCTCGCCGCCGAGCAGGTGGTGCGTTTCGGAATGACCCCGTACGTGGCGCTGCTCTCACATTCCAATTTCGGCAGTTCGGAGGCGCCTTCGGCGCACAAGCTACGCGCGGCCCTGGCGTTGATCAACGCGCGTGCCCCGGATCTCGAGGTCGAGGGTGAAATGCGCGCCGATTCGGCGCTCTCGAGCGACATCCGCCTGAGTGAATTTCCCGCCTCGCGTCTCAGGCACGACGCCAACCTGCTGATCATGCCGAACGTGGACGCCGCCAACATCTGCTACAACACGCTGCGCATCGCAGCCGGCGGCGGCGGCGGCGTCATCGTCGGCGGCATTCTGCTCGGCATCGCGCAGCCGGTGCATATCATGACCACGTCGTCGACCGTGCGCCGCATCGTCGACATGACCGCCGTGGCTGTGGCTGATGCCTGCGCCGCAGCCGATGCCGCCACGGCGCGCGCGGTGGCGCCAACGCCGGAGTGAATATCGTCTATCGGAGCGATGCCGGGCGGATCTGTCCGGGCTGTCGGCGTCCGTTGGCGCAGTGTGCCTGCAAGGATGCGCGCGGCAAGCCGGCGCGCGCCGGCACGGGCGCCGTGCGCGTCGCGCGTGCCACGCAGGGGCGCGGCGGCAAGGTGGTATCGGTAATCACCGGGGTGCCGCTGGGCGAGGCCGAACTCGCCACGCTGGCCGCCGAGCTGAAGAGGCGCTGCGGTTCGGGCGGCACCGTGCGCGATGGCGTGATCGAGATCCAGGGCGAGCACCGCGACACGCTGGTCGCGGAGCTCATGAAGCGAGGTTACGAGGCGCGCCGCGCGGGCGGCTAGGTCTGGGCCGCGGCGGCCGCATCGGCCCGCTCGGGTATGGTTGACGCAACAAGACTGGCGCTCATCCGACTGCCGAGTGGAAATAGAAATCGAGCATCGCAGCCAGCGGCGCAGCATTTCCCCGCAGCCGGCTGCGAAGCGCTGCGCCTTCCCAGCAGTTCACCAGCAGATCTGCCATGTGCCGGGTATTGGACTCAGCTGGAATCTCTCCGGCCTTTCGAGCTTCTTCCAGGCAAATCGCGATCCGCCGGGCGATCTGCGCGAGACAGCCCTCGACCTTGTGCCGGAAAACCTCGCTCACGCCTGACAGTTCCTGTCCGAGCCCGCCCAGCAGACAACCGCGGTACCCCTCTTTGCGGTAACTCTGCTGCGTCAGCTCGAAGAACCGGCGCACCCGCTGGAGCGGCGGCCGGCTCATGTCGCCAAGGCAAGTGTCGAGGCCGGTGTGCGCGTGCTGCATGTACTGGTCAATAGCCCGGAGTGCGAAATCCTCTTTGTCCTTGAAATGATGGTAGAACGACCCCCTCGGGATGCGCGTGGCTGCCAGCAGTGCCTGGATACCCAGATCGTGGTAGCCATGCTCCAGGAGCATGGCCATCCCCACGTCGAGCAATCGCTGTTTGGTGGAATGCGTCGGCTGCATCGTGGTCAAGCAACGAATACCTGGAAACCGACTGCTGCGCGGCAAGTGAACGCAGACTCAAACGGCCGCGCGTGCCGACGCTCGCAGGGTTGGAATGGCGCCCGCGTCGTGGTCTCCCCTGATCCTAGCCCTTCACTTTCTGAATCATATGGTTGATAACATGGCTGTGCTCGCGCTGAGGGCTGAACATGACGATCTCCGCGTCAGCGTCGACCTTGACGTTGTGCCCAGGCGGCCAGTAGAACAGGTCATTCGTTGTTACCGTCTCCTGCACACCCTGCGCATCGGTGGTCGTGATCTGGCCGCGCAGGACAAAGCCCCAATGAGGGCACTGGCAGAGGTTGCCCTCCAACCCCTGGAAGAGGGGAGTGGTATCGACGCCCGCCGAAAGCGTGAAATACTCGCCGCTGATCCTGCCGAATCCGCTCGCATCACCGAAATCCGTCCGCTGGCGGATCACCGCCCCCGGAATTTCCATCCGCACCTCCACACTGTCTTTTGCCACGCGCATGTTCGTCCCTCCGTTGTGACTGCTACCAGCCTAATTAGACCGAACGGTCTAATGGCGAACTGTACAACAAATGTGGACGAAGTCAATTTCCCGATCCGCTGGGGGCGTGGCCCGCTGCATGAAATCCGTAAACGGCTCCGGAGCCGATTGCTGTTCGTGGTCACGAGCGCTTTGCGCCACTGCGCACCTCGGTCGCGGTGCCGGCCTGTGTGAGGCCAGAGTGCCGCACGCGCACCTCTGGCAACGTGTGCGCGAAGATTTCCGCGAGGCGCTCGACGATGTAGACGGAACGATGCTGGCCGCCGGTGCAGCCCACCGCCACGGTCAGGTAGCGGCGCGCGCTGGCGCGGTAGGATGGAATGCGCGCGGTCATGAACTTTGCCACATCGTCGATGAATTCGACCACCACCGGCTGCGCGTCGAGAAAGCG
Source organism: Gammaproteobacteria bacterium (assembly GCA_043742765.1). GTDB lineage: Bacteria > Pseudomonadota > Gammaproteobacteria > Steroidobacterales > Steroidobacteraceae > FEN-1191. The sequence goes on from JAYTXT010000287.1 coordinate 7,045, forward strand.
CGCCACGGCCGCATCGCGCCCGGTGAGCGGGCGCAGCGCGCTTTCCCAGTAAGGGTTCGGGAGCGAGCGCGCGTCGAAGACGAAATCCGCATCGCCGGGTATGCCGTGCTTGAAGCCGAACGATTCAAACTGCAGCGAGAGCCGGTCGCTCGAGCGCGGATCGACGCGGCGCTGGACCAGCTCGCGCAGCTGATGGACGCCCAGCTGCGAGGTGTCGATCACCTGGTCGGCGCAGGCGGCGATCGGCTCGAGCAACCGCTGCTCGCTGGCGATCGCCTCGCGCAGCGTTTCGCCCTGGCGGCTGAGCGGGTGTACGCGGCGGGTTTCGGCGAAGCGCCGCAGCAGCTCGGCGTCGCCGGCGATCAGGTACAGCACCTCGCAGTCGATGCCGCTGCGCTTGAGCTCATCGATCAGCGTCGGCACCGAGGCGATTTCCGCGTCGCTGTTGCGGGCATCGAGGCTGAGGGCGGTGCGCGCGTAGATCTTGTCGCTGCTGCGCACGCTGTGGGCGATGAATGGCTTGAGCAGCGCCGCCGGCATGTTGTCGATGCAGTAGTAACCCAGGTCCTCGAGCATGTGCAGGGCCACGCTCTTGCCGGCTCCCGACAACCCGCTAAGGATGATGAGTCGCATGCGGTTCTGGCCTGCGCGAAAGTCCGGTGCGCGCGGCGCTAGGGCCGCGCGCTCTTCTGCGCCTCGGCGGCGTGGTGGTCGGTGATCTTTTCCTTGTGCTTGCGCACCAGCCGCTCGAGCTTGTCGGTCAGCGCGTCGATCGCGGCGTACATGTTCGCGTCCTCAGCCAGCGCATGCACGGTCTCGCCGCGCAGATGCAGCGTCGCTTCGGCGCGCTGCATGAGTTTTTCCACCGTCAGTATGCAATGGGCGTCGATGACGTGGTCCGAATGGCGTACCAGGCGCTCGAGTTTCTTTTCCACATAGCTGCGCAGCGAGGCGGTGATCTCAACATGATGGCCGGTGACGCTCAATTGCATGGGCTACTCCTTGTCATGGATCCTAAGGTCAGTGAGCGGAGCTCAGGAAGCGTGGCTCGTGGTCTTGGCGGCATCGCGGCGCCGCTCGTTCGAGGGCGCGAGCCGCATCGACTCGCGGTACTTGGCGACCGTGCGGCGCGCCACCGGAATGCCGGCGCCGCTCAGCAGCTCGGCAATGCGGCTGTCGCT
>JAYTXT010000288.1:0-8434 GCA_043742765.1 Gammaproteobacteria bacterium
CTCGTCGCCCAACGCCCCTGGCAGGAGCCGTGCCAGCGCATCGATCAACACCAGCGCCGGCAGTTCGCCGCCCGAGAGCACATAATCGCCGATCGAGAGCTCGAGATCGACTTCCGTCTCGAGCACCCGCTCATCCATTCCTTCGTACCGTCCGGCGATCAGCAGCAGCGCCCTACGGGTCGCCAGATCCTGCACCCTGGCCTGGCCGAGTCGCTCACCCTGTGCCGAGAGCGCCACAGTCAGGCTCCCGGCCGGCAGCCGCGCGCGTGCCGCACGGATCGCGGCGCACAGCGGCTCGGGCTTCATGACCATGCCGGGCCCACCACCATACGGCCGGTCGTCCACCGTCCGGTGCACATCGCTCGTATGCGCGCGCGGATCACAGGTGCCTACCGTCAGCAGCGCGCGCTCCTGCGCCCGCCCCACGATACCGTGCCGCAGCGCCTCCCGGATCAGCTCCGGGAACAGCGTCACCACTTCGATCAACACCTAAGCTCTCCGCCCTGCGGACGGCCTAAAGCTCTTCAGGCCAATCCACTTCAATCTCGCCCTGCTCCAGATCGACACGCACCAGATGACTGGGCACCGCAGGTATCCAAATCTCCCGTACACCCGTCACCACCATCATCGCCGCGGCGGGCGCCTCGACAAAATGACTCACTCGGCCCAACTCCCGGCCCGCGCGATCGGCCACGCGAAACCCGATCAGGTCGTCGCGGTAGTACTCGCGCGCCGCGGTCGGCGGCAACGCCGAGCGCTCAACCTCGATCTCCCGGCCGCGCAACAGTTCGGCGGCATCACGATCTTCAATGCCCGCAAACCGGGCGCGGAGCCACCGTCCGTCGAACGCGGCCTCCGCGACCGTGTAGGGCGCGCGCCGGCCTTCCATATCAGCCAGCAGCCAGGCCTTGTGCTGCAGCAGATTCTCAGGCGGATCGGTAAAGGACTGGATCTTCAGCCAACCGCGCACTCCCGCGGCACCGAGCACCCGCCCGAGCGTCACGTAACGCGCCGGCCGAACTTCGGCCACGGCCGCACTCAACCCCTACGCCGTCGCCTGCTTGCGGTAGGCTGCCACCAGCTGGCGCACACGATCGGACAGATGCGCACCCAGGCCAACCCAATGGTCGATGCGCCCGATCTCCAGCCGCAGACGGCTTTCCTTGCCGCGCGCGACTGGGTTGAAAAAGCCGACCTGCTCGAGGCTCGAGCCGCCCTGGCGCTTGCGGCTGTCTGTCACCACCACGTGGTAGAAAGGCTGATTCTTGGCGCCGCGCCGGGTAAGACGAATGGTGACCATGTTTAACGAAGCTCTGGGGTCAAAAAAGAGCGCGGATTCTACGCAAAGGCAGGCCAGACTTAAAGCCCTCAATGACTTATCGCTGCGGGGCGCCGCCCTTGAAGGCCCCCATGAGTCGCCGGAGCCCGCCCCCCTTGAGCTGTTTCATCGTCTTCTGCATCTCCAGGAACTGCTTCATCAGGCGGTTAACGTCCTGGACCTGGACCCCTGCCCCCCGGGCGATCCGCCGCCGCCGGGACCCGTCCATGAGCCCCGGCACGCGCCGCTCCCTGGGGGTCATGGAGTCGATGATCGCCATCTGGCGCCGCACCTGCAGGTCGGCCTGCTCTGGCGCCACGGCCCCCCGGCTAATCTGGGCCGGAAGTTTGTCCATCAGCGCCCCCAAGCCCCCCATGCGGCGGACCTGGTCCAGTTGAGAGCGCAGATCGGCCAGGTCGAAGCCCTTGCCCTGGCTGACCTTGCGGGCCAGGCGTTCGGCCTCCCCGACCTCGATGTTGCGCTGCACACTCTCGACCAGGGCCACGACATCGCCCATTCCGAGGATCCGCTGGGCCATGCGCTCGGGGTCGAACAGCTCGAGCGCCTCGCTCTTCTCGCCGACCCCCAGGAACACGATTGGTTTGCCGGTTACCTCGCGCACCGAAAGGGCCGCACCGCCGCGCGCGTCGCCGTCTGCTTTGGTGAGGATAATGCCGGTGAGCTCGAGCGCCGCACTGAAAACCCGAGCCGCGTTGAGCGCGTCCTGGCCGGACATGGCGTCGACAATGAACAGTCGCTGGTGCGCGCCTACTGCACTGTCGATTTGTTGTACCTCTGCCATCAACTCGGTATCGACGTGCAATCGGCCCGCGGTGTCGACGATCAGGGCGTCGTAAACACCGCTCTTTGCGTGGACCCATGCAGCAGCGGCAATGGCCGCCGGCGCAGCCCCCGGTGGCGGCGCAAAGAAATCGGCCTCGACCTGCGCGGCGAGCCGTTCGAGCTGGAGTATGGCCGCCGGCCGCCGCACATCGGTGCTTACCAGCAACACGCGGCGCTTGTGCCTCTCCTTCAGCCACCGGGCGAGCTTGCCGGCGGTCGTGGTCTTGCCCGCGCCCTGCAGGCCCGCCAGCAGCACCACCAGCGGCGGGGTCACGTTGAGCGCCAGGCCGCTGCTCGCGCCGCCGAGCAGCGCCACCAGTTCACGGTGCAGGATGCCGATCAGCGCCTGGCCCGGACTCAGGCTGGCGCTGACCTCGGCGCCCAGTGCGCGCGCCTTGACGGCATCGATGAAGCGCTTGACCACGGGCAGTGCCACGTCGGCCTCGAGCAAGGCGATACGCACCTCGCGGAGCGTGTCGGCGATATTGTCTTCCGTCAGGCGGCCGCGGCCGCGCAGCGCGGCCACCGCCGCACTGAGCCGCCCGGTAAGTTGGTCAAACATCGGGCAATTATACGGTACGGCACAGTCGAGGCTTCCCAGGCTCTATGCTATGGGTCCCCCGGCTAATCCCAAGGTGTCCGCGTGGATACGGCTCCGACCCCCCAACTGATCCTGACGCTGCTGGGCCTGCTCATCGTGATCGCCTTTTCCTCGGGCACCGAGGTGGCGATGCTGTCGGTCAACCGCTACCGGGTCCGTACCCGCGCGGCCGCCGGCGAGCGCCGCGCCCGCGCGCTCGAGCGACTGCTCGCCAAGCCCGACCAGTGGCTGGGCGCCAACCTGGTGATCCTGGCGCTCGCCAGCGTCGCCGCCTCAACGGTGGCCACGCTCCTGGCGCTGCGCGCGCATTACGAGCACGCGCTGCCGGTGGCGATGTTCGGACTGACCGTGTTCATCATCATCTTCTGCGAGCTGGCCCCGAAGATCTACGCCGCCGTACACAGCGAAGCGGTGGCGCTGAACTCGACCACGGTCTACCGCGTGCTGCTGTGGCTCACCTGGCCGGCACTGTGGATCACCAACCGCGCCGCCTACGGGTTCCTGCGCCTGTTCGGGATGCAGGGCGCCGCGCACGGCGCGCAGGCCCTGAGTGCCGAGGAACTGCGCACCGTGGTGAGCGAGTCGAGCGCGCTGATCCCCGCGCGCCACCGGCAGATGCTGCTGTCGATCCTGGACCTGGAGCGGGTGACGGTGAACGACATCATGATTCCGCGCCAGGACATCGCCGGGGTCGACATTTCGGGCGACTGGGAAGATGTGCTGGAGCGGCTCCGCCAGACCCCGCACACGCGCTTGCCGGTGTTCGACGGCGAGCTCGACAACCTCATTGGCATCCTGCACATGAAGCGCACCGCGCAGGAATTTGCGCGCGGCACCCTCACCCGCGAGCGGCTCATCGAGCTGGCCGCGGCGCGCGAGCCCTACTTCGTGCCCGAGGGCACCTCGCTCATGCACCAGCTCGCGCAGTTCCAACGCAACCGGCGCCGGCACGCCTTCGTCGTCAACGAATACGGTGATATCGAGGGGCTGGTGACGCTCGAAGACCTGCTCGAGGAAATCGTCGGTGAATTCACCACCGATCCTGCTACCGTCGGCCACAAGGATGTGCACCGCGACGCCAGCGGCGCCTGGCTCATCAACGGCAGTGCGACCATCCGGGCGCTGAACCGCGCGCTCGGTTGGCAACTGCCCGATCTGGGCCCGAAGACGCTCAACGGCCTGCTGCTCGAAAAGCTCGAGAACATCCCGCAGGCTGGCACCTCGCTGCGCATCGGTGCGCTGGAATTCGAGGTGCTGCAGACGGTCGACAATTCGATCCGTACCGTGCGGGTGCGGCCGATCACCTAGAAAATGCGGCTTGCAGCGCCTCGGCGATGGTCGCTACCGGGATAATTTTCAGGCCTTCAACCGCCATTCGCGGCGCATTCTGCTGCGGCACGATGGCGCGGGTGTAGCCCTGTTTGTGCAGTTCCTTCAACCTTTCGTCGCCGTGCGGCACCGGCCGCACTTCGCCGGTAAGCCCCAGCTCGCCGAACGCCACCAATTTGCTGTCGAGGGGCTCGCCGCGCAGGCTCGAGGCGAGCGCGAGCGCCAATGGCAGGTCGGTCGCAGTCTCGGAGATCGCGAGGCCACCGACCAGATTCACGTAGACGTCGTGCTCGGCGAGCGACATGCCCGAATGGCGGCTCATTACCGCCAGCAGCATCGCCAGCCGGTTGGCGTCGACACCCTGCGCGACTCGGCGCGGCACCGAGAAGCGCGTCGGGTCGGTCAGCGCCTGCACTTCGATGAGCAGCGGACGGCCGCCATCGCGGGCCACCATCACCAGGCTCCCGGGTACCGGCTGTGGATTGCGTGACAGAAAAATAGCGGAAGGGTTGCGCACCTCGCGCAGCCCCGTCGCGGTCATCGCGAAGAAACCCAGCTCGTTGACCGGACCAAAGCGGTTTTTGGTGGCACGCAGCATGCGGTAGCGGCTGCCGGCATCGGCATCGAAATAGAGCACGGTATCCACGAGGTGCTCGAGGAGCTTCGGACCCGCGATCGCACCATCCTTGGTCACGTGCCCGACGATGATGACCGAGGTGCCGCCCTGCTTCGCAAAACGCACCAGCGCGGCGGTGCATTCACGCAGCTGCTGGGGCGAGCCGGGGCTCGATTCCACGCTGCTCGTCTGCATGGTCTGGATCGAATCCACGACCAGCAGCGCTGCGCGCCGCTCGTTGCACAGCGCCATGATCGATTCGAGCGAATTGTCGCTGACGAGGGTGAGGTGCGGCGCTGTCAGGGACAAGCGCCGCGCCCGCTGGGCGGTCTGCTGGGTCGACTCTTCGCCGGACGCATAAAGCACCGGCCGGCTGCCGCCGACCGAGGCCGCCACCTGCAGCAGCAAGGTCGACTTGCCGATGCCCGGCTCGCCGCCGAGCAGGCTCACGGAGCCCGCGCCGAGCCCCCCGCCAAAGACGCGATCGAGCTCCGACAAGCCCAGGCTAAGGCGTTCCTCCGCGGCCTGATCGCTGCCGAGCCCTACTGGCAGGGCCGGTGCCGCTCCAGCCGCGCCGGACCCCGCCTGCGCCCGCACGCCGGCCATGCGGGTAAGCGTGTTCCATTCGCTGCAATGGGGACACTGGCCCTGCCATTTCAGCGACTCGCCCCCGCAGGAGCTGCAGACGTAGACCGGTTGATTGCGCGCCATTACTGCGTTGTAAGCCAGCGCCCGTCGCAGCGCAATCAAAACTCCAGTACGATGCCAGGCTATTGCAACCGGCGCTGGCCTGATGCGGTGCAACTGTGACTCCAGACGCGCCCCGGAACGGCTGCCGATGGTAACTTTTGCGGCGCGGCGCGCTTTGGCCGCTCAATTAGGACGACAGCGGACCAGCACCTGTGATCCAGTTCACGTTTTCAAGCCAGCTCAAAAGACGCGGCCGTGGGGCCCGCCGATGAGCCTCAAAGGCAAGCTCAACTGCGTGGGGCTGACGGACACCGGCCGTGTCCGTGAACACAACGAGGACACCATCGCCTGGGATGCCAACATGGGGTTGTTGGTGCTCGCCGACGGCATGGGCGGTTACAACGCCGGCGAAGTGGCCAGCGGCATCGCGGTCAAGACCATCGTCAACCTGGTGCGCGAGGCGATCGAGCGCGAGGACCTGTCGGCCCCCGACCCGGGCACCGGCCTGTCGCGCACAGCCATCATCCTGCGCGATGCCATCACCCGCGCCAACAAGATCATTTTCCAGACCGCGCGCACGCAACCCAACTGTGAAGGCATGGGCACCACCGTGGTGGGCGCGCTGTTCCACGACAACCGCGTGACCATCGCCCACGTGGGCGACTCACGCCTATACCGGCTGCGCGGCGCAGGGTTCGAGCAAGTGACGCTCGATCATTCGCTCCTGCAGGAGCTGGTGGACCGCGGTTTCTACTCGCCCGAGGAGGCGCAGCGCGCCGCCAACAAGAACTACGTGACCCGGGCGCTGGGCGTCGAGGCCGGGGTCGAGGTCGAGATCCAGGAACACCCGGCGCAGCGAGGCGATATCTACGTGTTGTGCTCCGACGGGCTGTCGGACATGGTCGAGGACGACGATATTCACTTAACGATCAACACCTTTGGTGCTAACCTTGATACGGTAGCGAAACATCTGATCCAGCTCGGCAACGACAATGGCGGCAAAGACAATATTTCCGTGCTGCTGGCTCAGGTCGTTGATTCCTTCCCGGTACGTCGGGGAGTATTGGACCGCATGCTGGGTTGGTTCAGCTGACCTCTTAAATAGACGAGAACAAAGCGAGTACATATGGCTAGGCTGATTCTAAGTCTCGACGGTCAGGTAATGGCCGAATACAACATGAACAAGGAGCGCTACACGATCGGGCGCCTCCCGGATAACGATATTCGTATCGACAATCCGGCTGTCAGCGGCCACCACTCGCTGATCATCAACATCCTGAATGATTCGTTTCTTGAAGACCTCAACAGCACCAACGGCACCTACGTCAACGGCAAGCTGATCAAGAAACACGCGCTGCAGCACGGCGACGTCATCACCTGCGGCCATCACCAGCTGCGCTTCATCGAGGACGATACCGCTCAGCAGGACGAATTCGAAAAGACCATGGTCATCCAGCCCTCGGCCCGCCCGCTCGATAAGGTGCGCGCCGCGGTTGCGGCCAGCGCCGAGGCCACCGCCTCCCGGCGCGCGCTCGGCACTGGTGCGCCGGCGCTCAAGAAAGCGCGCCTGCAAGTGCTCTCCGGCGCCTTCGCGGGGCGCGAGCTGGAGCTCACCAAGACCCTGACGACGCTCGGGCGGCCGGGCGTGCAGGTGGCGGCGATCACGAGGCGCTCAGAAGGCTTCTTCCTGGTGCATGTCGACGCCGACGCGCCGGAGAACTTCCCGCTGGTGAACGGCGCGCCGATCGGCGCCACGGCCCGCAAACTGGTCGACAATGATGTGATCCAGCTCGCCGGCGTAAAAATGGGGTTCTTCGAGGGGTAGGCACCCGCGCGGCGCTCGCCGTTAGCGCAGCACGCCTTCGGCGTAGGAGTCGGCGGCGTAGTTGGCGAAGCGGCTGTACTGGCCCTGGAAGGTCAGCATGAAGGTGCCGATCTCGCCGTTGCGGTGCTTGGCGAGGTCGATCTCGGCCATACCGCGCTTGGGCGTGTTCTTGTCGTAGACCTCTTCGCGGTAGATCAAGAGAATCATATCCGCGTCCTGCTCGATGGCGCCGGACTCGCGCAAGTCGGACATCACCGGCTTCTTCTCGGTGCGCGCCTCGACGCCGCGATTGAGCTGCGACAGTGCGATCACCGGCACCTGCAATTCCTTGGCCAGCGCCTTGAGGCCGCGGGAAATCTCGGCGATCTCGGTAGCGCGGTTTTCCTTGGTGCCCGGCACCTGCATGAGCTGCAGGTAATCGATGACGATCAGGTCGAGCCCGTGCTCGCGGGCAACGCGCCGCGCCCGCGCGCGCAGCTCGGTCGGCGTCAAGCCGGCCGACTCGTCAATGAAGATCCTGGCTTCAGCGAGCTGGCTGGTTGCTGCCGTGACCCGCACCCAGTCTTCGTCGGAAATCTGCCCGCTGCGGATGCCATTGAGCGGCACGCCGCCGATCGAGCTTAGCATGCGCGTGAGGAGCTGCTCGGAGGGCATTTCCATGCTGAAGATGGCGACCGAGGAGCGCGTGCCGGGATTCACCGCCACGTACTCCGCAATGTTCATCGCCAGCGTGGTCTTGCCCATCGAAGGGCGGCCGGCGACGATCACCAGGTCGCCGGGACGGAGCCCGCCGGTCTTGCGGTCGAAATCAGCAAAACCCGTGGGGAGCCCCCGCATCGAGTTCGGATTGGTGTGCCACTCGTCGATCTTGTCAATCAGCGGCGGCAGCAGCGTGCTTACCTTGATCGCGCCATCGCGCCGACCGGTGCTCTGCTCGGCAATGGCGAACACCTGTTGCTCGGCCTCGTCAACCAGGTCGCGGGCCGAGCGGCCGTCGCTGGCGAAGGCCGCGGCGGCAATCGAGCGACCGGCCGTGATCAGGCGGCGCAGGAGCGAGCGTTCGCGGACGATCTGCGCATAGGCGCGGACATTGGCCGCGGTCGGTGTGTCGCGCGCCAGGCTCCCCAGGTAGGCGAGACCGCCGGCGGCTTCCAGCCGGCCGTTTCGTTCGAGGTGTTCCGCGGCCGTGACCACGTCGGCGGGCTTGCCGCC